>JBIQMD010000021.1:0-11344 GCA_044463725.1 Truepera radiovictrix | reverse complement strand
CCGCCGGTTGCGTTACGCCTTCTTGCACCGCGTGCTGCGCGAAGCCGGTCGCCCCGGCGTCATCCTCGTCGCGCACACGATGGACGATCAGGCGGAGACTTTTCTGCTGCAGCTCTTGCGTGGTGCGGCGTATCCGTCTGGAATGGCGGCTCGGCGCGGCGCGGTAGTCAGACCTCTGCTCAAGGAGCGCCGTGAGGAGTTGCGCTCCTACTTGCGCTCCCAGGCACAAGTCTGGCGGGAGGACGTCAGCAACCTGGACGTAACGCGTAACCGCGCTTGGGTGCGCCACGAGGTGCTCCCTAGTTTCGAGTCCCGTTACCGCGGAGTGACCGCGCGCTTGGCGCGGACTGCGGCCGAGCTGGCGGGTGCCAAGGATGCCTTGGAGGAACTCGCGGCGGTGCGATTCGGCAACTGGCCACTGGCAACGGCGGCGTTGGCTGCCGCGCCCGTTGCCTTGCGCCGTACCGCGATCGTCGCTGGGCTCAGGGGGCTGTCCGTGCCGCCTAGCGCCGAGCTTGTCGACGCGCTCGAGGCCGCTGCGCTGCACTCGGCTGCTCTCGGTTCCAGGGCGGCGCCGTGGCAACGCGACGTCGGCCGCAACGCGCGCGCGTCCGTGGCCTACGGGCGGATGGCGCTGGCTACTGTGCCAGGTGGCGCGGGCGACGTCTCTGGCGCTAGGGCGGTGACATCCGCGGCTGACTTGCCAGCTGGCGTCGAGCCTGCTGTGCTCGAAGGTCGCCCAACCCTCGTGTTGCGCCGCAGGCAGGCGGGTGATCGCATCCGTTTGGCGGGCGGCTCGAAGTTGGTCAGCGACTTGTTGATCGACCGCAAGGTTCCACGCGCGGAGCGCGACACTCTCACGGTGTTGGCGGACGGCGCTGACGTGCTGTGGGTGGAAGGCGTAGCGGCAGCAGTGAACGTGGTCCATGACGACCGTGGGGTTGACACGCGTTTCATGCGCCGCGCCCTCGACGAGGCGCGCCGCGGGGCCGTGGTGGGCGAGGTGCCTGTTGGCGCCGTCGTGGTAGTCGACGAGAAGGTGATTGCCGCTGCTCATAACCAAACAGAAGGGAGCGGGGACCCTACGGCGCACGCCGAGATCCTTGCGCTGCGGGCTGCTGCGCTTGCCGTTGGCGACTGGCGTTTGCATGACGCGACGCTTTACGTGACGCTGGAACCGTGCGCCATGTGTCTCGGGGCGGCGCTGCAGGCGCAACTTGGCCGCCTCGTATTTGGCGCGACCAACGTGCGCGAAGGTGCCCTTGGCGGGGTGGTCGACTTGGCCAGGGCCGGGTGGAAGCGGGTGCCCACAGTAGTTGGGGGAGTGGAGGCGGCTGCGGCGTCGAGGTTGTTGACGGAGACGTTCAGCGCTCGCAGGGCTGCCAGAGATGAGCTGGTCGTACCAGCCGCCGATGACGCCCTTAGGGACGGCACGAATTAGTGCCGAACGGTGCGTTACACTTGCCCGGTGGAGATTCGTAACTTCTCGATCATTGCCCATGTTGACCACGGCAAGTCGACTTTGGCCGATCGTATCCTTGAACTTACCCAGAGCATCTCGCTGCGCGAACGCCGCGATCAGGTGCTCGACTCGCTTGAGCTGGAGCGCGAACGCGGAATAACCATCAAGGCCACACCAATGCGCCTGCTTTATCAGGCCGACAACGGCAAGACCTACCAGTTCAACCTCATCGACACGCCTGGGCACGTTGACTTCAACTACGAGGTCTCGCGTGCGCTGCGGGCCTGTGAGGGTGTGCTCCTGGTGATCGACGCCGCTCAGGGCGTGGAGGCACAGACCATCCAGAACGCCTACCTGGCGTCTGAGAACGGGCTCGAGATCCTTCCCGTCATCAACAAGATCGACTTGCCTGCCGCCGACGTTCCTGGGGCCATCACGGAGCTCGAGGACATCATCGGCGTGCCAGGGGATCACGCCGTGCCCGTCTCCGCTAAGACGGGCGAGAACGTACGCGCCGTCCTGGAGGGCATCGTCGCGCACTTGCCCGCGCCGACTGGCGATCCGAACGGCCCGCTGCGCGCGTTCATCTTCGATGCGGTTTACGACGCCTACCAAGGCGTCATCGCCTTCATTAGGGTGTTCGACGGAACGATCAAGGCCAAGGACCGCGTGCGCATCTTCTCCACCGGCAAAGTCGTCGAGGTCGAGCGCGTAGGGTTCTTCAGGCCGGAGCCGACGGTTAGCGGGCAACTCTCGGTTGGCGAAGTTGGCTGGTTCACGGCGGGCATCAAAGAGATCTCCGATACGCAGATCGGCGACACCATCACCGGCGCGGACAACCCGACCGACAAGCCGATTCCCGGGTTCAAGCCAGCCATGCCCGTGGTGTTCTCGGGCCTTTACCCGACCGATACCGAAGACTACCCGCGTCTGCGTGAGGCGCTCGAGAAGCTGCGTTTGAACGACGCAGCATTCTCCTTCGAGCCGGAGACATCCGAGGCGCTCGGGTTCGGGTTCCGCTGCGGATTCCTTGGGTTGCTGCACGCCGACATCGTGCAGGCGAGGCTCGAACGCGAGTTCGACCTGTCTCTCATCGCTACGGCGCCTGGGGTGGTTTACAAGATCGTTACGACCGACGGGGAAGCGTTCGACGTTCAGAACCCGAGCGAGCTGCCAACGCCTGACCGCCTCGAATCGATCTCTGAGCCGTTCGTCGCGCTGTCCGTGTTCTTGCCTGAGGAGTACGTCGGTGCGGCCATGGGCTTGCTGCAGGAGAAGCGTGGCGAGATGAAGGACATGGTGTATCACGGACACCGCGTTGAGCTCCGGTACGAAGTGCCGTTCGGCGAGATCCTCTACGACTTCCACGACCGCCTCAAGTCCTTGTCGCGTGGATATGCCTCCATGGACTACCAGTTCCTTGGTTACCGCGATGGCGATTTGGTGAAGATCGACGTGCTCGTCAACGAGGAGAAGGTCGACGCGCTCTCGATAATCGCGCACCGCGAGAAGGCATACGACGTTGGCAGGCGCATGGTCGACCGGATGGCCAAAGTCATTCCGAGGCAGATGTTCGCCATTCCGATCCAGGCGGCCATCGGCGGCAAGATCCTTGCGCGCGCAACGGTCAAGGCCTTCCGTAAGGACGTGTTGGCGAAGTGCTACGGTGGCGACATCACGCGAAAGAAGAAGCTGCTCGAGAAGCAGAAGAAGGGCAAGGCCCGCATGAAGCAGATCGGCACTGTCGAGGTGCCGCAGGAGGCGTTCCTGGCGGTGCTGAGCACGGAGGAGTGAGGTGTGGCAACCGGCGCGATCGGCCGTGACAGGCAAGGGGAGGTAGCTGGGAGGCGCGGCGGTCCACTGAAGCTGCGCACTCAGGTCGCTCTCGTCATAGCGTTTCTGTCTGCGTTGCCGAACATCATCCTGGTCGTAACGGCGCTGTTGCCCGTCTACCGCGCAGCTGATGGTGATGCTGGCGGCATCTTGGGTTGGCCGGTCGCCCTGTGGTTGCTTGGCGTTGTCGCGCTTTCCGCCCTCGTCGGCTACTTCCTCTCCGGTCAGCTCCTCGCGCCCCTCATGCGAGCTGAGCACGAGGTCGAGGGCCTGCCGCGCACGGTTTCGCGCCTCGCCGCCGCCCGGGTGCCCGTTCGGGCAGACGACCCGCCAGAGGTGGCCGCGTTGAAGGGTTCTTTCAACGCGCTGCTCGCCCAGGTCGAGGTTCAGGAGTCGCGCCGTAACGCGTTCACCGCCGCCCTCATGCACGACCTCAAGACTCCGCTCATCGCCGCCAACAACCTCCTCAACGTCGTGCGGGACGATGACGCGCTTGACCGGGCCAGCCGCGTTGAACTCGTTAGGCGCTTGGGTTCCGAGATGGAGGCCCTCATCGACCTCGTGCAGAAGATGGTCGACGCACACCGCCTCGAACGTTCCGACGTGCCGCTGACGCGACGCGACATCAGCCTGCTCGAGGTCGTCGACCGCGTAATCCAACGCCTGCAGCCGCTGTTGGACGAGCGCGAGATAGGAGTGTCCATCTCTGGCAGCGGCCGTGCGCTCGTTGACGACCGCGAGGCCGAACGCGCCCTCTACAACCTCATAAGCAACGCCGTCAGGTATGCGAGAACGCAGATCAGCTTGGAGGTCTTCAACGGTATGGTGCGCCTCCAGGACGACGGCCCTGGCCTGCCTGCGCCGCTCGAGCAACTCGCGCTGCCGTTCGTAGGGCGCACCGTAGAGATCGCTGGTAAGGAGTACGCGGGTGGCACGGGCGGGCTCGGCCTCTTCATTGCCCGGCGCGTGCTCGAGGCGCACGGCGGTCAACTCGTTTGTGAGGCTACTAGCCCGAACGGAACCGTCTTCTTGGCCTACTTCGGCCGCTGAGCGAGAGGGGTCCACATGACCGAAGCCAACCGCCAACTTGCTGAGCAAGGAAGCGCAACGCCGATGCGGGTACTGATCGCGGATGATCACCCACTCTTTCGAATGGGTTTGGCGCTTGCCTTGCGTGCGGAGGGCCACGAGGTCGTTGCCGAGGCGGAGAACGGTAGGCAGGCTGTCGAGAGGGCGCGCCGTGCAGAAGTCGACGTCGTGCTCCTCGACGTGCGCATGCCTGAACTCGACGGCATCAGCGCCTGCCGCGCCATAACGACGGGGGAGAATCCGCCGACGGTGGTCATGCTCACTACGTTCGAAGAGCCCGCCGTCATTCAGGCGGCGCGGAACGCCGGCGCAAGCGCCTACCTCTCCAAGGAGACGGCGCCACGCGAGTTGGCGCGCATGCTGCGCAACATCCTGGCGGCGCCCGAGCGTGACTGGATGCCTGAGGTGGCGTTGCCGGAGCTGACGCCGCGCGAGGCGCAGGCGCTGGCTGCCATGGCACGCGGCCTGAGCAACAAGGCAATTGCTGCCGAGCTGGGCATAAGCCCAGACACGGTCAAAGACTATCTTGAGAACGTGTACCGCAAGCTGGACGTACGCGACCGCGTGAGTGCCGTACGGCGCGCGGCGGAACTGGGTTTGGTCTCGCACTGAGCCTGGCGGTTGCCGCATGCCCTTAGGCTAGGGCCGCGCACTCAGGAGCGTTGTCCGGCTCTTGGCCCCGGCCTAGGCCCTCTAGGCTATTGCCGAGTTCGACGAGTACGACTGAGAAGTTCCGCGCAAGCTTGGACGCATGCGCCCCCGAACCCTCACCCGCACACGTAACGAGCCGCCCGATTATCGCGCTAACCGGCGACGAGCCGCGGGCTTCGCACTCCTCGAACTGGTCGTCGTGCTCGCGCTTCTGACGCTGCTGGTGTCGTTCGCGTTCGCGGTCGGCCGCCCGAGCCACACTGCGCGTGCGGCCCGCGCGGTGCGGAGCGCCATCCTGTGGGCGCGCACTGAGGCCATGTGGCGCGGCGTTGCGGTCAGCGTTACCGAGGCCAGCGGCAGGCTAGGGGTCGTGGTGAGAACCGCGCCCGACCTTGCCAACCCGTGCGCGTCTGGCACGGTGCTTACCAGGGTGTTGCTCGCGGAGTTCCCCGGCGTACGGCTCGAGGCCGGTTTGCCGCGCGGGTTGGTTTGGCTACCCAGCGGCTCTGGGAGGAGCTGCGCTGGCGGCGGCGTGATCTCGGGAACCCTGATCCTCGCGGACGGTCGCACATCCGTGCGGTTGGTCATCTCGGCTTTGGGCCGCGTTCGGCTCGAGGCGCCATGAGGGCCGGGTTCACGCTGATCGAGACGCTCGTAGCGCTGGCAGTTCTCGCTATCGTCGGTGCCGCCCTAGTTGGCCTACAGGTCGCTAGTTTGCGCGCGCAGCGCACCGCCTCCGCGCTGCATGCCAATGCGGCCGTGCTCAGAGACGAGTTGGTACTGCAGCGCGTGGTCCCAACTGCGGCCAGCGGACCGTGCTTGGCGTTGCCGCAGGCGCCAGGCGTGAGTTGCGAAGTCGAGAGAACGTGCGTTGCCACGGCACTCGGGCCATGCGCCGTCGTCACGGTCGCCGTCCGAGTTGCATCGGCGCATGGCTCGGAGCTGGTTGGTCGCTCGGCCGTAACTGCGTGGTTGGAGAGTCAACCGTGAGGGGTCGGGGCGGGTTCACGCTGATCGAGGTCCTAGTGACCATGGCGGTCGGCGCCGTCATCCTCGGCGTTCTCGGAGCCCTCGTGACGGGTCGGCGGCGCAATGCATCAACCTTGGAGCAACGAGCGGACACTGCCGCGCCGCTCCGGCTTGCTGCTGAACTGCTGCAAGAGGAGGTGCGCCTAGCAGGGGCCGTACCTTGGCCCGCGCTCGGTGCGGACCTCGAGGTAACCGACCTGGAAGCTTGGCTCGTTCCCGCGCTAACCATCACGGAGCTTTCCGTTGGTCACGCCGTCGGCATGCGCGGCGTCGACCACCGGCTAGCGGACGGCGCGGTGGCGCGCGACGTCACGTTCGATGTGGGTACCGACGCGCGAGGTGAGGCACAACTCTACCGGCGCCCGGCGGGGTCGACGCGGCAACCACTTGTCTCGGACATCGACGAGCTCGTCGTCGCATGGGTGATCACGGCGGCAGGCGAGCGCATTGAACCAGCTGTGGCCGACGGGCTGAACCTGGCGGCGCTTGGGGTCGAGGTCGCCATCGCAGGCGAACGCTTGGGGTTCGTCCTCGAACTGCCAGCGCGACCACTAGCCAGAGTGATCGGCTGGCCATGAAGCAGCAAGCTCCTCCGCTCCAAGCGCACCAGCCGGGCCAGCAGGGAAGCGGCCGCAAGGCCGACGGCCAACGTGGCGCCGTGCTCGTCACGGTGCTGGGAGGCGTGCTCCTGGTGGCTGCCATCTTGTTCGCGGCGATATTCGCGGTCACGCTCGAGACCATGGCTGCCAGAAGCGCCGCGCGCGGCGCAGTGAACGACGCAACGCAACAAGGCGCCCTAAGTCTGGCCGTGGCCGAACTGTTAGCAGGCGGCGTTGAAGCGCCGGTCGTGCTTGGACCGTGGCCTCACCTCGGAATCGCCGCGCAAGTGCTCGTGACGGTGGTGGCGCCAGACGTGGTGGCGTTGGAGACGCGCCTCGAGCAACCACACGCTGCTCCGGCGCGCCTTACTCTCGCGCTTGGGCCGGAGCCGCGTGTCCTGTGGCGGCCATGAACCCCCGCGCTGCGGCCGCCGCCTTGACACCCAGGTGGGAGGCTGAAACGATACGGCGTGACCGGCTCCTCGAACCCGACCCGCGCGCTACTCTGCGCCGCGCTCCTCGCGAGCGCAACGCCCGTTACGGCCCGCGAACTCAAGACGCTTCTCGGAGTGAGCGAGGACGCCCTCGAGCGCGAAGTGAACGCGCTACGTACCGCACTAGCGGAGGCGGGCCTCGGAATCGTGGTCGAGAACGTGGCCGGTGGGTACCGACTGGTAGTCGATCCGGTGTTGGTGCCTGCGCTCGCTTCGCTTCTCTCTCCGCCGCCTTTACCGCAGCTCAGCCAAGCTGCGCTCGAAACGCTAGCGTTGGTCGCTTACCACCAACCGGTCACGCGAGGCGAAGTCGAGGCGGCGCGCGGCGCATCCTGCAGCTCGACGTTGGAAACGCTCCAAGAACGCGAGTTAGTGAAGGTCGTCGGCCAGAAGGAAGTAGTCGGCCGCCCGCTCCTTTACGCCACCACCGAGAGGTTCCTGCTCGAGTTCGGTTTGGCCTCGTTAGCGGACCTGCCGCCAATGCAAGGCGACCAGCCAGGCAACTTCTTGCGCGGCTAACAGAAGCTAGACGGCGGAGGCGCCGAGCTCGGCCAAGTAGCGGATGGCGAAGCGGTAACCAGAGGCCCCGAGCCCAACGATGCTACCCGCGCACACCGCAGCCACTAGGCTGCGGTGACGGAACTCCTCGCGGGCCGCGGTGTTACTTATGTGCACCTCGACGACAGGCAAGCTGATGGCGGCAACGGCGTCGCGCAACGCCACGCTCGTGTGCGTGAACCCACCGGGGTTAAGCACCACCCCGTGCGCACCCTCCGCGCTGGCGCCATGCAACCAATCGATCAGCTGCCCCTCGTGGTTGCTCTGACGGCAGCTAGCGCGGTAACCCAACTCGGCTGCCGTGGCGCTGCACATGGCTTCGATGTCCTGGAGCGTGAAACGGCCATAGACCTCAGGTTCGCGTTGGCCAAGTAGGTTGAGGTTGGGTCCGTTCAACACCATGATCATGCGATTCCCTCCAGTTCGGCCCACGCGGCCGCCAACTCGTCGCTAGTTAGGTCTGCCACTACCACCGGTTGCCCAACGTCCTCGAGGAGCACCATGCGCAAGCGGCCAGCGGCCACCTTCTTGTCGCGTCCCATGAACGCGAGCAGGCTCGCGAAGTCAGCGCGAGGCAAGGGCCTCGGTGCCACCCACCGCAAGAACTCGAGGGTACGCCCTACCAGGTCGGCGTAACCGCGGCGGCGCCCAACGATGGCCGCGTAAACTAGACCGTACGCCACCGCGTCGCCGTGCGCCAAGGAGTGCCCGCTGACCGTCTCCAACGCGTGCGCCAGCGTGTGGCCGAGGTTCAAGTGGGTGCGCACGCCAGCTTCGCGCTCGTCGGCCGCCACGACCGCCGCCTTTATCGCCACGTTGCGTGCGACGACTGCCGCAAGGCGCCCGCTTGGTGCGTCAGGCGCCCAACTCGGCCCGAGAGCCGCCAACAGGTCGGGTGCTGCCAGCAGGCCGTGCTTGAACGCCTCGACCGTGCCCTGCCTGAACTCGTGCGCTGGGAGGGTGCGCAATGCATTTACGTCGGCCACCACCGCCCGCGGCTGCCAGAAGGCGCCAACCAAGTTCTTGCCCTGCGGTAAGTCGAGACCAGTCTTGCCGCCAACGCTGGCATCGACCATGGCCAACAGGGAAGTGGGCGCCTGGTAGAACGCCACGCCACGCAGGTAGCTGGCCGCCACAAACCCCGCGAGGTCACCGACCACGCCGCCACCAAGCGCCACAACCGCGGCGTCCCGCGGCAGACTGGCTCCCGCCAGGGCTTCAAGGAGAGCCCCGTAGCGCTCCAGCGACTTGCTGGCCTCACCGGGAGGCACTACCAACGGCAGCACGCTCTTACCGGCAGCGGTGAGCGCCTCCACCACCCCATGGCCGTGCGCCGCCATGACCGTCTCGTCGCTGATCAAAGCGACCTGGCGCTGTGAAACGACCTCAGGTAGGAGAGAGTGCAGCAGGCCGGACCCGACGTTGACGTCATACGCCTGCTCGACTTCGACTCGCACGACGGCAACGTCGGCGGCTGCACTGCCTGAGCTCACCCTTCGCCGTCCTCGGGTGGGTTGGCGGGCGCGTGCGGCTCACCAAAGGAGTCCAAGTGCGCCGCGTCGGCGAGTAGCCGCGCATCCTGCTCGCGCTTCCAATCCTGCAAGCGTTCCACGATCTCCTCCACGACCTCGGCAGAGGGCCGCCCGTCCGTCGACACCTTGAACGAGGCGACCTCGTCGTACGCCTGCCCGCGAGCCGCCATCAACTCACCGATGCGCTTGAGGGGGTCGGCGTGCTCGAGCAGCGGCCGTTTGTTGCGGCGCGTGCGGCGGAAGATCGTCTCAGGGCTGGCGGTAAGAACCACGACGGGGCCGCGGGCGCGGAGTATGGCACGGTTCTCCGGGCGCACGACGGTACCGCCACCGGTGGAGACGACGACCTCGTCAAGGCGAACGGAGCGCCTCACGACCTCGGTCTCGTAATCGCGGAACACCCCCTCGCCGTACAGTTCGAACAGGTCGGGGATGCGCATGCAGCTTACGCGCTCGATCACGCGGTCCGTATCGATGAACGTCAGTTGCAGGCGCCGCGATAGCTCCCAGCCGATCCGGCTCTTGCCCGTCCCCATGAAGCCGGCCATGGCCAACCACGTGACCACGCGCTCGGGAGGGAAGTGCCTGTGACCGCCGGCCATGCTGCCGTGGGCCCGTCAGTAATTCGCCGTGTAGGCGCGGTGGGCGTCGAGGCGTTGGCGCATCTCGTGCACCGTGTCGGAGCCGAACTTGTCGCCAAGTGACCGCGCCAGCGCGAGGGCGGTCATGGCCAGCACGACGATCGAGGCCGCGGGTACTGCCGTCACGTCGGATCGTTCGCGGGAAGCGTCTGCAGGTGCGTGGGTGACGACGTCGACGGTTGGCAGCGGTCGCATCAGGGTGGCGATTGGTTTCATGGCTGCTCTTACTACTAGTTCCTCGCCGTTCGTCATGCCGCCCTCCAGCCCACCCGAGCGGTTGCTTGCACGCGAGTAGCGTTCGACGCCACCGACGATGGGGTCGTGCACCTCACTACCAGGCAGGCTGGCGGCGCGCCAACCATCGCCGATCTCGACACCCTTGATGGCAGGAATGCTCATGACGGCCTGAGCAAGCTGACCGTCAAGCTTCCGGTCCCACTGGACGAAGCTTCCAAGCCCGACGGGCACGCCCTTGAAGCGCGCCTCGACGACTCCGCCGAGCGTGTCTCCGCGCTCCTTGGCTGCGTCAATCAGGTCGATGATGCGCTCCTCCGCCGACGGATCGAACGAGCGCAGCGGGCTAGCGTCGAGCTCCTCGAGGCGCTCCCAGTCCATGCCGCCGTCGCAATCGACGCCCGCGATGCTGATGACGCGCGCGCTGGCGGAGATGCCGAGCTCATCTAGCAGCCGCAGCGCGACCGCACCAGCCGCAACGCGGGAGGCGGTCTCCCGGGCAGAGGCGCGCTCCAGCACGTCACGCAAGTCCTTGTGGCCGTACTTGACGCCACCAGCCAAGTCCGCGTGACCAGGCCGGGGTTGCGTCAAGGCGCGCTTGCGCGGCTCGTTACCGGGCTCGGCGGCCATTACGTCCTGCCAGTTGGCCCAGTCGCGGTTGACGATCTCGATGGCGAGGGGCGCCCCGGTGGTGCGGCCGGCACGGACGCCGCCCTTGAAGGTGGCGCGGTCCTGCTCGATGACCATGCGTTGTCCGCGCCCGTAACCGCCTTGGCGCCTACGTAGCCACGGGTCGATGTGCTCGGCCGCGGTCAGCGTGAGGCCGGCTGGAACTCCGTCGAGGATGACTGTTAGGGCGGGGCCGTGCGACTCACCGGCGCTGAGGTACCTGAGCATCGGGTTAGCGTAGCATGCGCCCAAGTGCGTGCCGGTGGGAGGAAACCGCCACGAAATGGAAAGGCGCCGGACCCGTGAGGACCCGACGCCGAGGCGGTGAACGGTGACTAGCTCAGGTCAGTCGACGACCTGAGCGGTGACGATGAGCAGGAGGTCGGTCGTCTCGTCCTCAGAGGTCGTTGAACCGAAGAGTTCGCCGATGATGGGGATGTATCCGAGGACCGGCACGCGCTTCTTCGTCAGTTGAAACTGGTTCTGCATGAGCCCACCGAGGAGTGCGGTCTGGCCGGGCTGCAGGCTGACGGTGGAGGAGACGGAGCGGTTC
>JBIQMD010000020.1:0-11423 GCA_044463725.1 Truepera radiovictrix | reverse complement strand
TGTTCATGCGGGCAGATGAGGTCGAGGCGCAGTGGCGCATCGTCGATCCCATCATCCGTTACATCGAGGAGAAGGCCCCAACGCCCGACTTCTACGAAGCCGGTGGCATGGGGCCGCAGGCGGCATACGCCATGCTCGCCAAAGTCGGCAGGAGTTGGAAGCGCCCGGCCGGCGTCAAGCATTGACCACCTTGCGCGGCTAGCTGCGCTCGAGGCCGCCGGCAGCCCGTGCTAGCGTTGGCGCATGCGGCAAGTGAAAGTCTTGGGCGTACCCATGGACTTGGGAGCCGGGCGGCGCGGGGTCGACATGGGCCCGAGTGCCGTCCGGCTCGCGCGCTTGGCGCCGGTACTGCGCGAGCTAGGCAACGAAGTCGTCGACCTAGGCAACGTGATGGTGCCCCTCGCCGAGGCTAGCGAGCACCTCCCTAGCTCGGCTACACCGCACCACGCCGCCGCCATCGCCGCGACGTGCAGCGCCACCTACCTGCAGCTCAACGAGTTACGCAAGGACGACTTCGTCGTGTCCCTCGGCGGCGATCACTCCATCAGCATGGGGACAGTCGCCGGGCTTAGCCACGGCCAAGCTACCGGGCTGTTGTGGGTCGACGCCCACGCAGACATCAACACGCCGGCCACCAGCCCGACAGGCAACGTGCACGGCATGCCCGTCGCCCACCTGCTCGGTTTGGGCGACGACCGCTTCACGAGCATCTGGGGCGGCGGCGCCATAGTGCGGCCAGAACACGTCGTCTACCTCGGGCTCCGCAGCGTAGACGCAGGCGAACGCGCTCTCATCCAGGAGCTGGGGATAACTGCGTACACCATGAAAGATGTCGACCTCCGCGGCGTCGCGTACCTGGCGGCGGCCGCCATCGAGCAGCTTGGCGGGCTCGAGCGCCTCCACGTGTCGTTCGACGCCGATTCGCTCGACCCGACCATAGCGCCCGGAGTAGGCACGCCAGTGGCTGGCGGCCTCACGTACCGCGAGGCGCACCTGCTCATGGAACTACTAGCGGACTCTGGGCGCGTCACGAGCCTAGACCTCGTCGAGGTCAACCCCATCGTCGACCAGGGCAACGAAACGGCCGCCATCATGGTCGAGATGGCGGCCAGCCTCCTTGGGAAACGCATCCTCTAACGCCTAGGCGCGCCTCACACGTGCGCCATTGCCAACTGCAGCGAAGGCATCAGACGGCTGAGAGCTGCGTCGCCCGCACGGATGGCTTCGCCAGCTCGGTGAAAGTTCAACCAGTGAATGGGCGGACGCGTATGCACCTCGAAGCGGCAGCAACCCATTTCGTCAATGGTGCCGTCCTCCGGCTCCCTACCTGCCTCGGCCCAACCACCCGCCACGAAGGCCAACGCCCGGCCGAGACGGCCGACAGCGCCCTTCGGGGGCGTGGCGGCTGCGCGCGACTGCCAACGCCGCGCGCCGTTCGAGTTGAGGACCTTGCGCGCCAGGCGGATGGCGCCTGAATCGGCAGCTTCCATGCCAGCGCCGATGCCGATGGCAACGTCAACCTCGAACTCGTTCAAGGTGCTGAGCGGCACGGGCGAACCGATGCCGCCGTCGATCAAGCGCCTGCCATCGACGACCGCGGGGGCGAACACGCCGGGGATGGCCGTGCTGGCGCGCAAAGCCAAGGCGAGTGGACCATCCTCGAGGAGCACACGCTCGCCGGTGTCGATGTCGGTCGTGACTACCACCAGGCGGCGGGACAGATCGGAGAACTGGCGGCCGTCGAGGAGCCTATCGAAGTAGGCCTCCAGGCGCTTACCGCCGAACAGGGCGGCGCGGTGCAGTCCGAAGTCTGCGACGTACGGGAACACATCGCGGCGGCGCATGGCCTCGGCCTGCAGTACGAGTTCAGGCAGGGGCCGGCCGGTAGCGTAGAGGGCGCCGACGACGGCGCCGAAGCTGGTGCCGGCAATGACGTCGGGAACGAGGCCGTTGCGCTCAAGGCTGGCGAGGGCGCCTAAGTGAGCGTAGCCACGGGCGCTGCCGCCACCGAGCGCCACGCCCAGCCGCGGGGACCTGCCGCTGCGGCTTGAGCTAGGTCGTAGGTTGGCTTGCACGTTCTGCATGGTAAGGCCTCGGTAGATGAGGAGGTGTAGCGAAGCCGCTACGCTCCTGGCGGGGCGCGGCGTGCCATGCTTGGTGCATGGGTGACGCCAGCCTGGCGGTTGCGGTCGTGACTTACCGCACCCCCGAACTTGCACTCGAGTGCCTCAGGCAGGTGGCCAGCGCCGCCGAGGGGGCCGACGTAAGGCTCGTCGATACCGCTCCGAGCGCCGAGTTCGCGGCGCGTATGGCGGCGGAGCACCCCAGCGTGAGTTACGTCCCAAGCGTCAATCACTCCTACTCGCACGCCGTCAACGTCGGCCTAGCTGGCGCCAAGGCCGAGTACGTCGCGCTCATGAACGCAGACGTGGTATTACGGCCGACCACGATCTCTGACCTGATCAGTGCACTAGCCGCAGACAGTGGCGCTGGCGCTGCCGGACCGCTCGCCCTTGGCCAGAACGGTCAACCGCAGAGCCTTGGCGCGCTTTACGCCCGCCATTACCGCGCATTGGCGCGGCTGCGGAAGAGAGGCGCCGCCGCATCTCCCGTCAGCGTGGTCGTGCCGTGGCTATCCGGTTGCCTCCAGCTCATCCGCCGCGCGGATTGGGAGGCGCTGGGCGGCTACGACCCCGCGTTTCGTTTCTGGAACGAGGACCTCGACTTCGGGTTACGGCTGGGCGCTGCGGGTCGCCGCAGCCTCCTCGTAGACTCCAGCATCGTTCACCTGGGCGGCACGTCTACCCCAAGCCACCCAGCGTTCAAGCTCGAGGGACGCCGCGGTGGCCTGCTCGTCGGCAAACGTCACTACTCTGCCGCCCTCTTCGCTGCGCAGCGCGCCGTCGTTTACGCCGAGGCCGCTACTGGCAGCTTCTTCGCCCGCACGCCGGGGGGGCGAGCGGCGCACGCCGAACTACTGCGGATCGTGCGCTCTGGCGACTTTGGCGCGACGCCTTTCGGGGCCACTCTGGACGAGCGGCCAGCGTGGTGAGCGGACGAGTGGTCTGAGTGGGCATAGAACCGCAGTTCTGGCAGCGCATAACTGACGACCCGATCCTCTTCTACTCGGCGTGCGCAACCGTGCTACTTGGCCTTTTTGCGTTAGGCACGGGGTTGGCGCGCGGTGATTTCCTCGTGCTCACTCGCCCACGCAGTGCCCTCCGGGTACTTGGTGCAGTAATTGCCGGCTTCCTGCTCCTCCTCCTTGCCGCTCAGTCAGTGCCTGCCGACGCGCCTGCGTGGGTGGTCGGTAGCGCCTCGGCCATCGCGCGAGTGCCCCTTTACGTGATTGCGTTGGCGTTCGGGCCAAGCGTCGGGCTGGCAGCTGGCGCGCTGTTCGCGGCCGCTACGGCGGGAGGCGTCTTCCCTGGCATGTCTGAGACGCTCTTCACCTTCGAGTTGGTGGTGCTCGGTTGGTTGGCCATCTACCCATCGCCTCGCGTAGTGCGCTGGGCAGGGCCGTTCGACGTGATCATGGCTCACGTGCTGACTTGGGGCACGGCAGGGACCTTCTGGCTCACATACCAAGACGGCGGCGTGTCACTCGCCAGCCTCCTCTCAGCCAGCGCTCAGTGGCCAGCCGAGCTCCTCGTGGCTGCCGGGGTCACTTACCTCGTGGCGCCTCGGTGGTACACCGCTGCCTTCCCGCACTCGCGGGTTGAACCGGAGCAGCACACCGAACTGGCGGCCGCGCGGCGCCGGGCGAACGAGCAGCTGGACGTGTTCGCCACGAGCGATTGGCGCCCCAAGGAGCGGCAGCACGCCGAGCTCGCAACGCCAAGGCTCAGGAGTGACGATCCGAACAGTTGAAGCGGGCCCAGTCCGCTGCCAGCTTGTGACCTGCGCCGCGGCTGAGTAGCATCGGAGCGTGGACTTCGGCCCAGACCGCAGGGGATCAGACCCTGCGAGCGTCCCTCAGCACTTGAGCGCCCCGCCTGAAAAGGAGCGGCCTGATCCGCGCCGCAGGCGCAGGCGGCTACTGGGCCGCGGTTTCCTCATCGCCCTAGCTTGCCTGCTACTACTCAACGTGGCAACTGCCGTGAGGGAGCGCGGGCCGGCCGCAGTTGCCGCCGTCGGAGACGGCCTCAGCACGGGATTGGGTTGGCTAGGAGGCGCCCTCCCCGGCGGGAGCGAAGTCAAGGTCTACCGCGCTGGACCAGTGCGGTGGCTGGCCAACCGTATCAAGGGCGACGTGCGCATCGGGCTGCAGGTTGGCCACCTCGACGCCGCAGCGCAACCAGATGAACTCGCGAGCCTCAGGTACAGCACGGGCGCGCACCACGCTGGCCTCGATGAGGTGGACATCAATGCCGCCATCGTCGAGGCGTTGGCCGTCCGCCTGCGAGCGCGCGGCGCCATTGTCGACGTCCTCCCAGCCACCATCCCACCGCGTTACCGCGCCGACCTCGTCCTGTCCGTTCACGCAGACTCGAACCTAGACGGCACGAGGAGCGGCTACAAGAGCGCGCACTATTGGCCTGCACGCAACCCGAACGAGTCCTTGCTGAAGGTCACCGTCGACCGCGCCGTGCTGGTCGCCACTGGACTAGCAGACGACGACGTCAACGTGTCCTCGAACATGCTGCAGTACTACGCGTTCAATCATCGGCGCTTCGAGCACGCCGTCGCGCGCGCTACGCCTGCATTGCTGCTCGAGCTTGGCTACCTCTCCAACGCAGCGGACCGCAGGTGGCTGCGCGCGCCAGACGACCTAGCTGCCGCCCTCGAGGAGGGCGTGGTTACGTACCTGAGAGCTATCGGGCGGGTTTCGCGGGCGTGGTAGCCTTGCGCAGCGATGTACCGAGTTAGTCCTATCGTTCGAATCACGTCACTAAGCATCTTCACCCTAGCCCTAGCGCTCCTGTTGGCCGCGTGTAAGCCACCCGAACCGAAGGCCGCGACCAGCGGTGGCCTCGCGCTGGCGCTAGTGCTCGAAGCCAGCCCCGTAATCGGTAACGTTCCAGTCCTCATCGAGGTGAGCGACGCCGGCACCCCCGTTAGCGGCGCAACGGTGAAGGTGACGGGTGACATGACCCACGCAGGCATGCAACCGGTGACGGCAACGGCCTCCGAGGTCCAGCCAGGCAGTTACCGCGCAGAGAGCTTCGCATTCAGCATGGCCGGAGACTGGATCATCACGGCCGACGTGACGACCGCAAGCGGCGCCCGCGCCCGCACTGAGCTCCTGACGACCGTCCCCCAGAGATGACGCCGCCGCCTAGCGCAGGCGCGCTCGAGCTACCGCGCGCCAGCGGCCCGTTCGTCGACCAACCGAACAACTTCGACCTCTTCCGCTTGCCTGGGTTACGGCGCGTGGCGCGCTGGAAGTACGGACGCCTAGTCTTCCAACTCCCGCTACTGCTGCTAGCGCTGTTCGTGATCGTCGACGGGCTTACGGGCAGACAGTTGGCGCCGCGCAACGTCGCTACGACGGCAACTTGGCTTCATTACCGCGGGCTGGTAGTTCTGGCCCTCGCGATCTTCGGCAACGCCTTCTGCGCAGCGTGCCCACTCATGCTCACGCGCGGTGCGTCGAAGTGGCTCAAGCGGCTCGTGCCTGGCAGCTTCACGTTCCCGCGCTGGCTGCGCAACAAGTGGCTCGTGCTCGGCATCACCATCCTGTACTTCATCAGTTACGAGGCCTTCGACTTCTGGGCCAGTCCTTGGCTGACAGCATGGCTGGCCATTGGCTACTTCGGGGCGGCATTGGTTGTCGACGCCGTGTTCCCGGCGGGCACGTTCTGCCGGTACGTTTGCCCGCTTGGGAACTTCAACTTCGCCATGAGCACCGTGTCGCCGAGCCAAGTAGTGGCCGTCGACCCCGACGTGTGCCGCAGTTGCGTGCACAAGCCTTGCCTTCACGGCCGCGAGACTTACGCGGAGGCGCCAAGCGGACCTACCCAAGCGGCGTTCATACCCCTCGCCGAGATCACCAACCCGAACGGCGTGGGCTACTTCCCTGGTTGCGAGAGCGACCTGCTCGTGCCTACCATCACGAGCAACCTCGACTGCACCTACTGCTTCAACTGCGTGCGCGCCTGCCCGTACGACAACGTGGCGCTAACCGTGAGGGCACCCGGCCGCGAACTCAGCCGCCAGCCGTGGGCAAGGCGTTTCGGCCTCTCCGCCTTGGCGCTCGGCGTGCTGCTGGCGTTCTGGGGCGTAGTCAACGCCCTGGCCATGATCTCGCCGTTCTACGTCTTCGTCGAGCATCTCTCCACTTTCATCGGCTCGCGTAACGAGTTCTTGCTGCTGGGCGTCACCTATCTGCTCGTCACCGTTGCTGGCCTGGCCATGCTGCTCGGTGCAGCAGTCCTTGCTGACCGCATTGGTGGGCTGCGGCCTGAGCCACTGGCCGCGTTCAAGCGTTGGGGTTACGTGACGGTCGCGCTCGGCTTCGGGTTCTGGGGCGCGCACTACGTCTTCCATTTCCTCACCGGGGCGCTTAGCGTAGTACCCGTGTTTCAGCATTTCTTCGAGTACCGCGGACTCCTGCTCGACCCGAACTGGCGCCTCGCTCAGATGGTGCCTACCCGCTGGCTCTTCCCCATTCAGGCGTTCATCGGCGCCGCTTACACGGCGGTTGCCCTGGCCACGGCCGTGCGGATCGCGCGGCGCGACTTCGGAAGCAGGCGCTGGGTGGTGGCCATGTGGCCCCTCGCCCTCTACGTTCTGGCTTTCACTGCCTTGCAACTCGTGATACTGGCACAACCGATGGAGATGCGCGGCACCGTCCTGGGGCCGCTACCATGAGGAAGCGCTTCAGGCGCGCCGCTGCGCTGACGCTCGTCTCGCTTGCGGTGGTTTGGGCTGCCGTCGCTGCCGTGGCGGCGGTAGGGACAACGGAACCTGTCGCTGCTGGTACCGAAGGGAGCGAACTAGAAGGGCCACCAGCATCAGCCGTAGTGCCGCCGAGCCCCACACGGTCAGAACCCGAACAGGGGGTCATGGACGTCAGCACCACCAGCGAGCGTGTCTTGCCTAGTTGTGAGGTCGGCGATGAGCTCACGTCGCGCTCAGCTTTGGCCGATTGGCGCTACACGGTACTGGACACTCGCTTCATGCTCCCGGCCGATTACGCGCCGACCGACTTGGTCGATCTGGGTGCTGCCCTCTCCGGCATCTCGCGCTACGCGGCGCCAGCCGGCATGCAGTTCAGGGAAGTCGCGCTGGCCGACCTGCAGGAGCTCTTCACGGACGCGGAAGCAGCCGGTGTTGCGCTCGAGGTCATCTCCGCCTACCGCTCGTTCGACTACCAACAGCGGACCTTCGATGGGTGGGTGGCCAAAGACGGCTACGAGCAGGCACTGCGCTCCAGCGCCCGCGCCGGGCACTCGGAGCACCAGCTGGGCACCGCTCTCGACCTGCGCACGCGCGGCGGCCCGGCAGCCTGGGACCTAGCTGACTGGGCGACCACGCCAGAGGGCGCCTGGACCGCGGCTAACGCCTGGCGCTACGGCTTCGTCATGAGCTACCCGAGCGGCCAAGAGCACATGACTTGTTACATGTACGAGCCGTGGCACTACCGTTACCTCGGGCGTGAACTGGCAGCCGAGGTGACCGCCTCCGGGCTTACCACGCGGGCATACCTGTGGAACCTGGAGGCGGCAGCTAGTGAGGAGTGACATGCTATTGCAGCGCTGGCAGCAGTGGACGCGCGGTCTCCTTACCGCCGCCTGTCTCGCCTGCCTCAGTGTCGGCTCTACCGCGGCCGCGCACGCTACGCTCGTCATCGGTATCCTCAGCGTCGCCCCCGACCCGCCCGTGCCAGGTGCGCCGCTAGAAGTCACCCTGCGCCTCGAGGACACGCTGCTCGTACCGGTCGAGAAGGCGCACGTGAGAGTCGAACTGCGCGCCGTGGACCCGGAAGCTGGCCCCGATGCCGTTCCCGCCAGCGCCATCGGTAGCGACGCGAGCGAGTTCTTGGCCAGCGATCCGGACGTGTCGTCCGGGCGCTTCTCCGAGGCGGCCGTGAAGGGCGTGTACGTCGGCCAGGTCGTTGCGCCTGCGGCTGGCGATTACACGTTGAGCGTCCGCGACACGACCTTCCTCAACGAGGAGGCCATAGCCAACATCGAGCTCGCGGTCGGAGGAGCGGCGAACGGCGCCATAGCGTTCGTGCTGCCGCCAACGCCCATCGCACCCAAGTCGCTGTCGACGTGGCTGATCTGGCTCGTCGGCATCCCCCTGTTGGCCGGCGTCGTCACGACGGTGCTCGTGCTGCGCAAACCGGCTCCTGCAGAACAACCGGCCGACGAGGGGCAAGCGAGTTGACGCCCCTCGACCAGACGTGGGGCACGCTCTTCAACGTAGCCACGGTCCTCGTTGGGTCGGGGCTCGGGTTGGCGCTGCGCGGCAAGCTCCCGCCGCGCATCACGACGGCAGTCATGCAGGCGATCGGCCTCGTCACCATCTACATCGGCGTGGCGAACGCCTTCGACCTCGGGAAGGTCAGCGACCCGCCAGGGGTGATAATCGGGCTACTCGCCCTAGCTGTCGGGGCTGCACTAGGCGAGTGGTGGCGCTTCGAAGCTGGGCTCGATCACTTGGGAGAACTCATCAGGCGCAGGCTGCGCGGCCGCGGACGCTTCACTGAGGGCTTCGTTGCCGCCACGCTGCTCTTCTGCGTCGGGCCGCTCGCCCTCTTGGGTAGCATCCAAAACGGCTTGACTGGCGAGGCTGGCTTCCTCGTACTCAAGTCAACGCTAGACGGTTTCTCCGCCCTCGCCCTCGCCACGAGCCTAGGCTTCGGCGTGGCCGCCTCTGCCGTCGTCGTGCTCGTCTATCAGGGCGGGTTGTCGCTGGCAGCAGGCGCCTTCGCCAACCTCATACCCGACCCAACGAGCGACCCGAGCGTCCTCCTGGTCAACGGCGTTGGCGGCCTGATCATCGTCGCGCTCGGCCTAGGGCTCTTGGAGATCAAGCGCCTGAAGGTGGCCGCCATGCTGCCCGCACTGCCACTGGCCGTGATCTTCTACTTGGTGGCTCGGCTCTTCTGAGGACTGGACGTGCTAGCATCCCCGCGTGAGCGACGCAGACGAGCGGTTACGGCACCTACTGCGCCTAGCGCGCCTGGAACTCGCAACGGGTGAAGCGGACGCCGTGGCCGCCGACCTAGACGTGCTCTTGGGTTACCTAGCCCGCCTTCAAGAACTAGACGTAGACGACGAACCTGAGTGGACGCCGCCGGTTACGCCTGCCGCCGTGATGCGGCCAGACAGCCTTTCGCCCTCGCTGCCGCGAGACGCGGCCTTGGCGCTAGCGCCGAACGCCCAGGACGGTTTCTTCAGGGTCCCGCGCATCCTCGACGACGCCTGAGCGCTACCGCAGGCTGTCCGTCCCAAGGTAAGAGCGCAGTGCGGCCGGCACGGTGACGCTGCCGTCCTGCTCCTGGTACGTCTCGACCAACGCGGCGATGGTGCGCGGGAACGCGAGCGCGCTGCCGTTCAGGGTGTGAACCACTTCCGTCTTGCCTTTACCTGCGGCGCCGCCCGGCCGAGCACGCGTGCGGAGGCGGTTGGCTTGGAAGGCCTCCATGTTGCTGATGCTGGACACCTCCAACCACCGCTCCTGACCGGGGCTCCAAACTTCGAGGTCGTACTTCTTCGCCTGAGTGAAACCGAGGTCGCCCGTGCACATCAGCAGGCGCCGGTACGGCAAGCCGAGCTCTTCGAGGAGCGCCTCCGAATGACGCGTCATCTCCTCCAAAGCGGCATAAGACTCCTGTGGCGCCACGAACTGCACCATCTCAACCTTGTCGAACTGGTGCACCCGGTTCAGGCCGCGGACGTCCTTGCCGTGACTCCCGGCCTCGCGCCTGAAGCACGGCGTGAAGGCCGTGTACTTGATGGGCAACTCGGCCTGATCGAGGATCTCGTCGCGGTGGACGTTGGTGACGGGCACCTCGGAGGTGGGGATGAGGAAGAAGCCGTCCGTCACCTCGTACATCTGGCCTTCCTTGTCGGGCAACTGGCCGGTGGCGGTGGCGGAGGCCGCGTTCACCATCAGCGGCGGCACGATCTCGGAGTAACCAGCGGCATCGAGGCGGTCGAGGAAGTAGTTGCGCAGCGCCCTGACAAGGCGCGAACCCGTGCCCTTGAAGACGGGGAAACCTGCTCCCGCCACCTTGACGCCAGCGTCGAAGTCGACCCAGCCGTGAGATGTAAGGATGTCCCAGTGCGGGGCAGGCGCAAAGCCGAAGTCGCGCTTGACACCCCACTCCTTGAAGACGACGTTGTCGTGCTCCGTCACCCCGTACGGCACGCTCTCGTGAGGCAGGTTCGGGATCTCGAGCGAGAGTGCGTCTAGTTGCGTTTGGAGTGAGCGCTCGCGGTCCTCGAGGCGCTTGACCTCTTCAGACAGCGCGCTCATGGCGCTCATCAGCTCGGTGGCATCACGGCCCTCGCGCTTGAGTTGACCGACCAGGCGCGCGTTGGCGTTGCGCTGCGCCTGGCCCTCCTCGAGGTCGCGCTTCAGGAGGCGGAACTCCTCGTCGACTAGTAGCAACCGGTCGAGGGCGACGAGAGCTTCTGGCAGTTGCTTTGACTTGATGGCGCGCCTTACGGCCGCCTGGTTCTCGCGAATGAAGCGCAGGTCGAGCATGCCGGCCATTCTACCGAGGCGGCAGACGCGGGGGCGGCCGGCTCAGATGACCAGTACCTCGCATCGTCACCCGGCCCCGCGCGGGTATGCTCGCACCACGGCCCTAATGCCACGCAACCGGCCGTAGGTGGTGAATGTTCAAACGCATATTCTCCAGCGGAGCGGGCACCACGGCGCCAGACGCCCTGGCCTTCAACGAGGCTCTCGTTGGCGCCAGGACGCCCAAGGGCCGCAGCATCGAGGTACTCAAGGCACTGCGCAGTGGGCTTGCTGGCGACGTGCGCGGTCACGTCGTGGCAGGCGACGACAGCGCTGGCTACCGCTTCGAAGCGCAAGTCGGCTACGATGACGCGCTACTCGAGCTGACCCCCGCGAACGGCCCATGGCGTAGTCCGGGCCCGCGGATAGTGCCGAACCTCGTGGCCGAACTCTTCACGAGCAACGAGCCCGCGACGCGCTCCAACTACGGCGACCTTGGAATGCGTGACGCAACTAGCGCACTCGTCGTGCCAGTGGTCGGGCGTTACGAGCGCTACGGGGCCCTGATCCTTCAACGGAACGGGCAACCCGCCTTCAACGATGACGAGCTGAAGCAAGCGACGCGCTGGGCAGCGGTCCTCGGCGAAGCCCACGGTCAGGCGCAAGAACTGCGACTCGCCAAGCTCAGCCTGGTGCAGTTCACCCGCGCCTTCGTGCAGGCCTTCGAGTCTTCCGATTTCGCGCAGTTGGGCCACGCCGAACGAGTCACCGCCTACGCCTTG
>JBIQMD010000019.1:0-11584 GCA_044463725.1 Truepera radiovictrix | reverse complement strand
CTCGTTGCGCAGGGCCCCGACTAGCTTCGCGACGGGCGCGTTGTCGCCCCCGTACCAGGGCACGAGCGGCTCCTTGGTGGCGCGGTCCTTGACGAGCTCGATGGTGTAGAACGCACCGATGCCGCGAACGTCGCCGATGACCGCGTGCTTGTCTTTGAGGGCAGTGAGGCCCTCTTTGAGCCACGGGTCGATCTCGCGGGCGCGCTCGAAGAGGCCTTCTTTCTTGAGGGTGGTGACGGTGGCTAGGCCGGCCGCCATCGCCATCGGGTGGCCGGCGTAGGTATGTCCGCACATGAGCGCAACGTCGTCGAAGTGCTTGGCTAGGCCCTCGCGAACGAGCACGCCACCGAGCGGGATGTACGCGGACGACGAGCCCTTGGCGAACGTGATCATGTCCGGAGTGACGCCGAAGCGCGTCGCTGCGAAGCGGTCGCCCACGCGCCCGAAGCCGGTCATGACCTCGTCGAAGATGAGGACGATGCCGTGCTTGGCCGTGATGTCACGCAACCCAGCCAAGTAGCCCTCAGGGTAGACGATGACGCCGTTGGAGCCGACCACGGGCTCGATGACGAGCGCAGCGATGTTCTTGCCGCCCTCGAAGGTGATGACTTGCTCGAGGTGCGCGAGGGCGCGCTCCGTCTCGACTTTCGGGTCGTCCGTGAAGAACGGGCTGCGGTACGGGTACGGCGCGAAGAAGTGAACGATGCCCGGGATGCCAGGTTCGTTCGCCCAGCGGCGGTCCTCACCCGTGAGGCTGCCTGCGCCCGGCGCAGAACCGTGGAACGAACGGTAAGACGCGAGCACCTTCTGCCTGCCGGTGATGGTGCGCGCCATCTTGATGGCGTCCTCGTTGGCCTCGCCACCGCCCGTGGTGAAGAAGGTGCGCGCACCTTCGCTCCATGGGCTGACGTCGGAGAGCATCCCAGCGAACTCGGAGCGCACGTCGTGGATGAGAGAGGGCGGTAGGTAGCAGATCTTGGCTGCCTGCTCCTGAATGGCCTTCACGACGGCAGGGTGGCCGTGCCCAAGGTTGGTGGAGACTAGGCCTGCCGAGAGGTCGAGGTAACGCTTGCCCTGGTCATCGAAGAGGTACGAACCCTCACCCCTGACGAAAGTCGGGCCTCCGACGGCGGACTGCTTGCTCCACGGCGTGAGCACGTGTTTATGAGAGCGGGTGGTGGCTGCGAGAGACATCTAGCTGACCTCCTCGAGTTACGCCGCGCTTTGCAGCGCGGGAGCCTCCCCGCCGTTAAGGCTGGGAGCCGCCGGAAACCGGTGTTGACCCGAAGATTACCGCAAACGCGGGCCGCCAGGCGGCCCAAGGCGGCCGGGGCTCCTCGCGCGACCACGACATTCGTGCCACCGCTGGGGCAATATCATCCAGCATGCGTAAGCTGTACCTCGCCGTTGCCGTTGTTGCTGCGATACTTGCGGTCGTCATGGCGCAGCGCTCGACCGGCCAGTCGTACGTGGGCAGCGCCCCGGCCCACGAGTTCCCGACGGGTCTCGACTGGCTAAACACGGACAAGCCCCTCACCCTCGCCAGCCTGAGCGGCAAGATCGTGCTGCTCGACTTCTGGACTTACGGCTGCATCAACTGCATTCACGTCATCCCTGACCTCAAGGCACTCGAGGAGAAGTACGCCAACGAACTCGTGGTCATCGGCGTTCACTCTGCCAAGTTCCTGAACGAGGCGCGCACGGAGAACATCCGGCTCGTGGCCGAGCGTTACGGCCGCACCGAGCCCATCGTCAACGACGCCGAGTTCAAGATCTGGCAGGAGTACAACATCTCGGCGTGGCCCAGCTTCGTCCTGATCGACCCGGAGGGCCACATCCTCGGGCGTCACGCTGGCGAGGGCATCTACCAGGTGTTCGACGACGTGATAGCACGCGTGATCGATACCTTCGCGGCGCGCGGCACGCTCGACCGCACCCCGCTAGCGCTCGACGTGAACGGCGTCGTCATGCCCAGGACGGCGCTCAGCTTCCCTGGCAAGGTCCTGGCCGACGAGGCAGGCGGCCGCCTCTTCGTCGCCGATAGCAGCAACGACCGCATTGTCATCACGGACTTCGCTGGCGTGGTGCTCGACGTCGTCGGCTCGGGCGCCGCCGAGCTGAAAGACGGCAGCTTCGAGAGCGCCGGCTTCAACGGGCCGCAGGGCATGGCACTAGCGGGCCCTGACACGCTCTATGTCGCCGACACTGGCAATCACAGCATCAGGCACGTCGACCTCGCCAAGCGCACCGTTACTACGGCAGCCGGCAACGGGAAGCAGGAGTACCTGTTCGGACGTAGCGAGGCCGAGGCGGGCAGCGGACTCAACTCGCCATGGGACGTGCTGTGGTTCAGAGGTGAGCTGATCATCGCCATGGCGGGGCAGCACCAACTCTGGAGCCTCGAGCCAAGCAGTGGCACCGTGCGACTCCTCGCAGGCAGCGGGCGCGAAGAGCTGCGCGACGGCGCCCTCTTGAGCGCGGGGCTGAACCAACCTAGTGGCCTGACGACCGACGGCAACGTACTCTTCGTTGCCGATAGCGAGGCGAGCGCGGTAAGGCGCGTGGACCCCGACTCAAACGGCAAAGTCGAGACGCTAGTAGGGACTGGCCTCTTCGACTTCGGCGACGTCGACGGCGTCGGCAAGGCCGTGCGCTTGCAGCACCCACTCGCCTTGGCCTACGTGGACGGCGCCGTCTACGTTGCCGACAGTTACAACAACAAGATCAAGCGCTTGGATCCCGATACGCTCGAGGTGACCAGCGCTTTCGGCACCGGCACCCCCGGCCTGCAAGACGGCAGCAGCGGAGAGTTCTACGAACCAGGCGGGCTTAGTTACGCGGCGGGCAAGCTCTACGTGGCCGACACGAACAACGGCGCCATCCGCGTTGCCGACCTGGCGTCACACCAGGTGACGACCCTTGCCCTCAGCGACCCGAACGGCCTGCTCGTCAGGGCGCCGAGCGCCCAAGTGCGGTACGACGAGGTCATCGACCTACCGTCCAGGACGCTCTCGCCAGGCGCTGGCAACGTGCGCCTGACCCTCGCCCTGCCGGCTGGCTACAAGGCCAACGGCCTTGCGCCGTTGCAGGTAACGTGGAGCAGTTCAGGCAGCTTCGCGCAGTTCGCCGCGCCGACCGCCGTCGAGGTGACTGGCCCCGACTACCCGCTCGTGCTCGAGTTCCCAGCGAGCTTCGCTGTAGGCGAGGGCGTCGTGACCGGAGACGTGCTCATCTACTACTGCCGCGAGGTCATGGCCGAGCTGTGCCTCATCAGGCAGGTGCAAGTGCGGCAGCCGCTCGTGGTGGCGGCAGGAACCGTTGGCAGCGCGGACGTAGACGTGGCGTGGCAACCGCCCGCGCTGCCTGAAGGCTATTGAACTGACTGGTTAGGCGAGTACCCCCTTCTGGGCCCTTCGCGAGGGCGCCTGGGTCCTAGGGCGTCACCGCCGCCCCCACGGGGTGGGCGCAGACCGCGGGTATGCTCTAGCTCTGCGAGGGCCGCAGCCAACCTGGCGCAACGCCCTCGCCATCTCGAATCATGAGACGCCCTGTGCTGCAAGCCCTACTCGTGTCATTGGCGCTGTCCTGCGCCGGGATGGCCTTCGCGTTATGGCGGGTGGGTGGGCCCAAGGCGCTGCTCGGCCTCAGGGACCTGGCGCCGATGTCTTTGGTGCTGGCGGCGCTGGCGCTGCTAACGTCGTTCCTGCTTGCCGCGGCGAGGCTGGTGTTCGTCTGCCGCGCGCTCGGCTTCCGCGTGCGGCTGCGCCACGCCTTCCGCGCCCACGTGCTCGGCATGTTCACGGCGGCCGTCACGCCGGGCGGCAGTGGGAGCATCGCGGGCCTGGCGCTCACCCTCGACGTGCAAGGCATGCAGCGGGCCAAGGCGTGGGCTGCGGCGCTTGCGACCATGGCAGCGGACACTGCCTTCCACGCGTGGGCCATGCCTGCGTCGCTCGTTGTGCTCTACGCGTTAGGGGTCTATCCGCGGACGTCAGGGTGGGCCGTGCTCGGCGTGGTCGTCATCCTCCTGACCGTCGCGCTGGCGTACGTTCTGCTCTTCAAGGTCGTGTGGCTGAGGCCGCTGTTCGGCTTCGTTCTGCGTGGGCCGCTCCTGCGCTTCAGGCGCCGAGGCATGCGTTTCGTCGACGGCTTCATCGACAGCAGCCAGACGTTCACCGCTGCGCCGCTGTGGAAGCACGCCGTCGTGCAGGTCCTCACCGCCTGCGCGTGGGCCGCGTTCTTCATGGTCCTGTACCTCCTGCTGCGCGGCTTGGGTGTGAGCATCGGGGTGTGGCTCGCGCTCGCTGGTCAGACGGTGGTCGCCGTAATGAGTACTTTCGTGCCGACCCCGGGTGGGAGCGGCTTCTTCGAGGTCGTGCTCAGCTGGTTCCTCGTCGGCAACGGCAGTGGAGAAGCCGGGCCGGCCGCCGTGTTTGCTTGGCGCATCATCACCTTCTACAGCCTCTTCATCCTCGGACCCCTGTTAGGCGGCTACCTCGTCGTGCAGCAAGTTGGTGGTGCCGCAGCGGACGCGCCTGCGCGTGGTGACGGTGGCTGACCCGCGCATAGCCATCCTCACTTTCGGCTCGCGGGGCGACGTCCAGCCGTTCGTGGCGTTGGCTCTGGCGCTGCAGGCCATGGGTGCGTGGCCCGTGCTTGGGGCGCACCCCGCTTACCGGGCGCTCATCGAGGGGCGCGGCGTCGAGTACTCGGAGTTGGCGGGCGACCCGGTCGCGTGGATGCGCAGCCAAGCGCAGCTGCGGGCCATGGTTCGCAGCCCGGCGGTGCTCACGGCGGCGCGTGACTTCGCGGCCGAGTGGGCGCCGACCATGCGCACGATGCTCGACCAGTCCGCCGACCTTGCAGATGCGAGCGACGCCATCGTATTCGCGCACGGCGCCCTCGCGGGCCCGCACCTCCACGAGGCCTCAGGCAAGCCGACCGCGTTCGCCTCACTGCAACCTTGGGACGTCACCGCCGAGTACCCGAGCGTAGCCATGCGCCAAGCGCCCCGTAAGCCCGGGCCGGCGCGGCGCACCTTCAACCGCGCCAGTCACTGGATGGGTGAGCAGGTCGTGTGGTTCCCGTGGCGCTGGACGGTCAACCGCTGGCGTCGGCAACGACTTGGGTTGGACGGCGTGCCGTTCTTCGGAACCCCCTGGCGCCGGATGGGGGAGGGGGTCGTGCGCCTCTACGGCTACAGTCCGCTAGTGGCGCCGCCGCCAGCCGACTGGCCGCAGGGCCGCTTCGTGAGCGGCTGGTGGCGCTTACCTCACGCTGACGACTGGCGCCCTTCCCCCGCGTTGAGCGCCTTCCTCGCCGCAGGGGAGAAGCCCGTCTACGTCGGCTTCGGCAGCCACCTGCCCGTGCACGCCGTTGCGCAGGTAGAGGACGCCGTCGCCAGCGTCGTGCGGGGCATGGGCCTGCGCTTGGTGCTGGCGTCTGGTTGGGCGGGACTTGGTGGCGGCACCAGCGCCGTGCGCGCCGTCGGGGGCGGCAAAGTGACCGACGGCTTCGTGCTCGACGAGGCGCCTCACGACTGGCTCTTCCCGCGCGTGCGCGCGGTCGTGCACCACGGCGGCGCGGGCACGACCGGCGCGGCCATCCACGCTGGCGTGCCCCAAGTGGCCGTTCCAGCCTTCTTCGACCAGTACCACTGGTCCGTGAAGATCAAGGAGTTGGGAGTGGGCACGCGGCTCGTTTCGCCGAAGTTCAGCGGCGCCGGGTTACAGGCTGCGTTGGGGGCCGCGTTGCGCCCAGAGGTCGCGGAGCGCGCGACGAGCGTAGCGGACGTCGTTGCGCGCGAGCCGGGCGCGGTAGGAGCTGCGCGTTACCTACTTGAGAGGTTCGGGTTCAGTAGCGTCGCTTGAACGACGAGGTCGCCAAGCGCCGCTGTGCGGTCCTGAAACTCCGCCAGCGACCTTAGCTTGACGTGACGCACGTTCTTGCCGGTGCCCTCCAGCACGCCAACTGGCGCAGCGAGGCTCGCGCCGCGCATGAACACGAGCGAGACCCACTTGCCGTGCGCCATGAGCGCAGCCATCCCCCAGCCGCCGTAGCCGTACTGGCCCGCTCCGTACCCCGTCGCGCCATCGACGAGGTCGGTAGACCAGTCGATGCCGGGCGCGGCCGCTAGCACCAGGCGGTGGGTCAACAGGTAGATCTGGCCGATGCTGGCGGGTCTTGCGCTCAATAGCTCAGTCAGGCGGTCGTCGCTTGCCTTGGCCTCGTGCGGGTGCCTGGCGCCAGCCATCAGCGGCGCCTGCGGGTTCTGCGGCTCCCCGCGACGGGAGCGGCCAGGTCATCGAAGAGGCCAGGCTGCGGGAACACGGCCTCGTAAGGCTGGTCGAGGCGCAACTGGTCGAAGGGGTAAGTGACGCCCTCCTCACCCCGAACGCGCTCGAACCTACCCGCCGGTCCGCGTCTGCGGTGGTACTCGACCACTCGTACACGCCGACCAGGGAGTGCCTCGAGCACCAGCCGCACCGTGCTGCCGCTGCCAGCGAGGGTTCGCTCGACCGTTCTGATGCCTGGGCCGCTAGCCACTCACTCCTCCCCGATTGCCTCTTGCCACAACATCGTGGCCGCGCCCGAGGAGCGTGCCGTCGTGGCGGTAGAGCGCCGCCCCGATCGGGACGCCGCCCTCACCGAGGCCCTGGCGTGCTTCCGCCAGCGCCACCTGCAGCATGGCGCGGTGATCTAGCACGTTCGGCATGGCGTTCCTCCTCGCAGCATCAGCTGGCATCATACTTAGGCCACGGTCCTGCCTAAGCCGGCGGCGGCGCCGGAGTGGCGTGAGCGCTGACGCGGGCGCCGTTGGCTTGCGGGCGTAGCATCCAGCCCGTGCGCGCGCTCAACCCTAGAACCTTCCCGCTGCAGTCGAGCCAAGGGGCGTAGCTGTGGTGCCCCTGAGCAACCGCGACCGCGTCTTCACGCTGACGGGAATCCTCCTCGCCATGTTCCTCGCGGCTTTGGACCAGACCATCGTCGCTACCGCTCTGCCACGGATCGTCGCCGACCTAGGGGGGCTCGAGCGCTACGCTTGGGTGTTCACCGCTTACCTCGTCGGCTCGACCGTGCTCGTGCCCATCTACGGCAAGCTCGCCGACATGTTCAGCCGCCGCGCCATCGAACTGTGGGCCATCAGCGTCTTCCTCGCTGGCTCGTTCCTCAGCGGTCTCTCCGGTGAGTTCGGCAAGCTGCCGCTGCTAGGTGACGGCATGAACCAACTCATCGCGTTCAGGGCCCTGCAGGGCATAGGCGCCGCTGGGCTGTTGGGGCTGGCGTTCATCATCATCGCTGACCTGTTCCCACCGGCCGAGCGCGGCAAGTACCAGGGCTTGACCGGCGGCATCTTTGGCATCGCCAGTGTGTTCGGGCCGCTGATCGGTGGGCTGCTGACGGACCACGGCGGGGCCATCATCCCCGGCATCGCTGGCTGGCGTTGGGTGTTCTACGTGAACCTGCCGTTCGGCATCCTCGCCTTGATCTTCGTGGTAACCCGCATGCCGCCGCTACTGCCGCAGGGTGAGAAGGGGTGGCTCGACCCGCTCTCGGTCGCGCTCCTCATCGGTGGGCTCGTGCCGCTCGTGCTCAGCCTGCAGCTCGACAAGACGGCGCACCCGTGGGGCGCGCCGCTGACCATCGTGCTGCTGGCAGGCGGCGCGTTGATGACGGCGTTGTTCGTGCTGCGCTCGCTGCGCGTGCCTAACCCCATCCTCGACATGAAGCTGTTCAGAAACAGGGTGTTCAGCACCTCGAACGTGGCTGGCTTCTTCATGGGAGCCGCTTTCCTCAGCATCGTGGCGTTCCTGCCGCTGTTCATGGTGAACGTGGTCGGCGTCTCGGCGACGAGCGCCGGTTTTAGCCTCGTGCCGTTGTCGCTAGGAGTGGTGTTCGGGTCGATCGTCTCTGGGCAGATCGTCTCGCGGGTCGGGCGCTACCGCGTGCTGCTGCTCGTTGGCGGTTTCATCCTCATGGTTGGCGTGTTCCTCCTCTCGCGCATGGACGCCACCGTCGCCTTCTGGCAGGTCGCGGTTTACATGGCCGTGGCCGGGCTTGGCCTCGGCCCGTCGCTGCCGCTCTACACGCTGGCGGTGCAGAACGCGGTCGACGTGCGCAGAGTCGGCCAGGCGACGAGCGCGGTGCAGTTCTTCAGGCAGATAGGTGGGGCGTTCGGCACGGCCCTGCTGGGGACGGTACTCACTACTACGCTGCTGACGAGCATCGCGCTCGACATGCCAGCTGGGCTCGGGGCGGCACCCGCCGCGGTTGGTGGTAACGCTGCAGACGTCAGCTCAGCTGGCACGGCCGCCGTGGCAGCGCAGGTCAAGGAGGCGTTCGCCGCCAGCTACCGGAGCGTCTCCGCCGCGATCACCCGGGGAGACGACGCGGCGCTGGCTGCGCAATTTGCCGCATTAGGATTGCCGGAGCAGGCGCGCGCGGACATGACTGCTGGTTACGAGCGCGCGAAAGGCGACGCGCAGGCCACGGCCGCGCTCCTGGCTAACTTGAAGTCCGAGCTCGACGCCCAGGCGCAGACCGTGATCGGGGAGGTGACGCTCGGCGTGCGCAATGCGTTCGCGGCGGCAGTTACTCGCGTCTACTTCATCGACATCTTCATAGTGCTTGCGGGTTGGCTCGTCACGTGGTTCATACCGGAGGTGCCCCTCCGCAAGTCCAACGCCCAGGCAGCAGAAGGTCAAGTGACGGGGGACGATTGACGCACTTGGTTACGGCCGAAGCGCTAACGGAATAGGATCGTCGGATGGATTCGAAGCCCAGTTCGAGCAGTAACATCGGCCGTTACCTGGTGGCGACATTCCTCGCCCTGATCGGCGTCATCTTCGGCGTGACGGCGGCGGCCGGGGATCCGTCCGCTACGCGCACCGCCTTCATCGTGATCGCCATCGTCATGGTGGCCGCCGCCGGAGCGACGCTAGGTGCGGCATTGATGGCGCGCAAGCGCAACTGACCGCGACGACGTCGCTTGCGCGTGACGAGAGGCCGGGGTGGTGAGCGTTCTCATCTAACTGAGTGAGCGCTCACTTATACTTGCGCGGTGACCCGGCCTAGACGCGCGCCACCCCTCGACCGTGAAGCGCGGCGGCTCAAGATAATCGAAGGGGTAACCCCGCTCCTCGCGGCACGTGGGGCGGCCGTCACGACGCGCGAGCTAGCCTCGGCGGCCGGGGTGGCGGAGGGCACGCTCTTCAGCGTGTTCGAAGACAAGCGCTCCTTGCTGATGGCGGTCATCAGGCACCGGCTAGACCCTCAACCGCTAAAGGAGCAACTCGCGCGCTTCGCCGGTGACGGAACGCTAGAGGAAGGCCTCGTTGGCGTAGCCAACGTCGTGCTGCCGAGCATCGCGGACGTGCACCCGCTAGTCGTCGCCCTTCACGGGATCGCAGACCCTACGCGCCCCAGCCCGCTCCGCGGTCAGGGCGACCTACGTGAGTGGCTAGGCGCTGTCTCCGACGCCGTCGTTGCCGTCACGACCCCACACGCCGCCGAACTCAGGGTCACGCCAGCGCGCTTCTCCCACATGTTCAGCACTCTGCTCTTCGCCAGCCGCATGCCTCACGTCGCGGCAGAAGACCGCGCAACAGCGGAAGATATTGTCAGGTTCTGCCTCAGGGGCGCCCTTAAGTCGCCACAGGAAGGGTGATCTAGAAGATGTTATTGAGAATCATCATGCGGTACATGAAGCCCTACTACCGCCCTTTCTGGTTCATCGTTGGCTTGCAGTTCGTGGCGACGATCGCGACCCTGCTGCTGCCGAGCATCAACGCCGCCATCATCGACAAGGGCATCGTGCTTGGCGACACGGATTTCATCCTGAGGCAGGGCGCGATAATGCTCGGCGTGTCGCTGCTGCAGGTGGCGGCCACCATCGTCGCCGTCTACCTCTCCGCACGCACCTCGATGGGCTTCGGACGCGATCTCCGTTCAGGCGTCTTCAAGCACGTAGGTGAGTTCTCTGCGCGCGAACTCAACCAGTTCGGTGCGCCGTCGCTGCTCACGCGTACGACTAACGACGTGCTGCAAGTGCAGACCCTGCTATTCATGAGCTTCGCTATGCTCGTCACCGCTCCGATAATGATGGTCGGCGGCGTGATCATGGCCATGCGCCAGGACCTCGGTCTCTCGTGGCTCGTCGCTGTCGCCGTGCCCGTGCTCGTCGCGGCCGTCGGGTTGGTGCTGCTGCGCATGGTGCCAGGCTTCCAGAAGATGCAGAAGCGCATCGACAGGGTCAACCAAGTGCTGCGCGAACAGATCGGCGGCATCCGGGTAGTACGCGCGTTCGTGCGCGAACCTTACGAGGAGCAGCGCTTCGACACGGCCAACAAGGAACTGACCGACGTAACGCTATACGTCGGCCGCTGGATGTCCGTGCTGTTCCCCCTCGTCATGCTCGTCCTCAACGCCTCCACCGTCGCGGTGCTGTGGTTCGGCGGCATGCGCGTCGACGCCGGGCTGATGGAGATCGGGTCGATGACCGCCTACCTCAGCTACCTGCTTCAGATCCTCATGGCGTTGCTCATGTCGACCATGCTGTTGATGCTCCTTCCGCGCGCCTCGGTCTCGGCCGGACGTATCGGTGAGGTGCTGGCCGCGACCCCGACCGTGGCGGCGCCAACTGGCGGGGCCGTCGTCCCGACCAGCCGCACGGGCACCGTCGAGTTCCGCGACGTCAGCTACAGCTATCCAGGGGCAACCCACCCGGTGCTAGCCAACGTCAGCTTCAGCGTGGCGCCGGGCGAGACGGTCGCCGTGATCGGCTCGACCGGGGCGGGCAAGACTACCCTTGTCAGCCTCATTCCGCGCCTGTTCGACGCCACTAGCGGCGCCGTGCTTGTCGACGGCATAGACGTGCGCGATTACGAGCCAGAAGCGCTCTGGGAACGCATCGGCCTCGTGCCGCAGAAGGCGTACCTGTTCACGGGCACGGTGGCGAGCAACCTGCGCTACGGCGACCCGGAGGCAACTGACACGGACTTGTGGCGCGCCCTCGACATCGCACAGGCGACCGGTTTCGTCAGCGCCATGCCGGAGGGCCTCGAATCGCCCATCGCGCAGGGCGGCACCAACGTCTCAGGCGGGCAGCGCCAGCGCCTTGCGATCGCGAGGGCGCTCGTTAGGCGCCCCGTCGTCTACCTCTTCGACGACTCCTTCTCAGCGCTCGACGTGGCAACTGACATGCGCCTCAGGCGCGCCCTAGCCCCGGCAACGCGTGACGCCGCCGTGCTCATCGTGGCCCAACGCGTAGCGACCATCCAGGAAGCCGACCGCATCGTCGTCCTCGACGACGGCAAGGTAGTCGGCATGGGCACCCACGACGAGCTGCTAAGGAGCTCGCCGACCTACCAGGAGATCGTCGAGTCCCAGGCGCAGGTGGCGGCATGAGCCGCCGCACTGGCGCCGCGGCGCCTAGTGACGCCGCCGCGAAGACCCCCAAGTCCGGCCCCACCATGAAGGAAACCGAGCGCGTCACCGGCGGTGGCATGTTCGGACGCGGCGGCGGGGTAGGGCAGAAGGCCAATAGCTTCGGCCCATCGCTGCGGCGGCTGCTTTCGCACCTGGC
>JBIQMD010000018.1:0-12046 GCA_044463725.1 Truepera radiovictrix | reverse complement strand
ATTGAGCGACCAACTTTCTCAGGGTGAAGCGAGCGGTGCGCGCTGTGCGCCCCGCTGAGGATGCGAACGTCACTCTATCGGGGAGGCGCCTGGCTGTGTGCGCCAAGACTCACGGTATAGTCGGCATTTCGAGCGGTTGGTGCCGCAGCGCGCGGCCTCCGCCGCCTCCGGAAGCATCCGGACGAGGCACCTTACCCTCGCGGAGGTTCCTCACATGCCAGTACTAACCATCGACGGCGTCAGCCACGACGTCCAATACGGCCGCCGACTGGTGCTCGCCATCGCCGACGCCGGCGTCAACATCGGCCACCGCTGCGGCGGCCAGGCGCGCTGCACGACCTGCCGTGTCGAGTTCACGTCAGGCGAACCAGAAACCATGACCGACGCGGAGTCAGCCAAACTGGAGGAGAAGGGCCTCCTCGGCGCGGCGCGGCTGGCCTGCCAGATCGTCGTCACGCACGACATGGCGCTAACGCCCCTCGTGACCTTGGAGAACCAACCTAACTGGCAGGACACCGGCCCGCGCCCAAGCGAGAGCGTCGAGCCGGCGCCTCAACCTGTTTCAGGCGCTGCGGCCCTGAGGTAGCCAATCGCCGTTGCTGGCGTGCCACACCTCCAAGGTGCTTGGCTCGAAGCGCCTCAGCGCCTCACCGGCGGCCACTTCCTCTTCGGGGGTGGTAGTGACCGACACGAAAGTACGCGTGTCTGGCTTGCCTGGCGCGTGCTCCGGCGGCTCGGGTAGCGGCAGTGGGCTGTTGAAGATGTAGCCGGCCACGGCGAGTGCTAGCCCGAAGACGACGCCACCGATGACCGCGGCCCAGAACGGCCCGACCGCCATGGCCGCCTGCTTGCCGAAGAGGTTGACGAGGCCGGAACCCATGAGCAGCCCGAGCAGTCCGAAGCCAAGCAGGCCAACCATGAAGCCGAGCACGGCGCCGTTGATTGGCGGCATCTCCCCGCGCTCGAGCAGGTAGGGGTCGGACTGGCGCTGGGCGCGCAGGACCTCGTCGGATGCCCCCGCCACCACGCTGACTGCGCTGGCGTCGAAGCCTGCGCTGCCTAGGGCCGCCGCGGCGTCGCGCGCGGCGGAAGGGTGGGCGTACTGCGCGGTGACAGTAACGCGCGGCTGGTGCACCGCGTGTCCGGTCGTTGTTGACGTGGAGTGAGCGCTGTCTTGAACCATGTCGCTCCTTTCGTAAGGCCGCTAGTGAGCTGTTCAGCTGCGCGCGGCATCCCGCTAGTGCCGTCATGATAGCGCCACGTGAAGCGTTCCGGCGCGGACGCCGTAGGTTGTGCGGGCGCGGCGGGCGGCGGCGGAGTGCGACAATGGCCCGCGTGAGCGCACGCCAGAGCACCCGCCGCGGGGCGATGACCCTGATGGTCGGAACATTAGCCAGCCGCGTCACTGGGCTGCTCAAGAACTCGCTGTTAGCGCAGTTCTTCCCGACCGCCGTCATCGACGCGTTCGTCACGGCCTTCAAGGTGCCCAACCTCTTCCGAGAACTGCTAGCCGAGGGCGCGCTAACCAACTCGTTCATACCCGTGTACAAGCGCCTCGACCCGGAAGACGCGCGCCGCATGGCTGGCGCTCTCCTAGCCCTGCTGCTCATCGTCAACGGCCTGCTGCTGATCGGCGCCTACCTCGGCGCTCCGTTGGTGGCGAACCTGCTGATAGCCAGCAACGGCAACGTCGACGTGGTCCTCACGACCCGCCTCGTGCGCATCGTCTTCCCGTTCCTAACGGCCATCTCGCTGTCTGCGCTCGCCATGGGGCTCCTCAACGCAGAGGAGCGCTTCCTGGCCCCCGCCTGGGCGCCCGTTGCGCTGAACGTCGTGACCGTCACGCTCATGGCGCTGTTCCCCGGTCAGGCCTTGATGCTGGCCGCCGCTCACGTGCTCGGCGGCGTGGCGCAGTTGGCGGTGCAGTTGCCCGCCCTCGCGCGCGCCAAACTCCTGCCGCGCATGGCCGGCCTGTGGCACCCGGCGTTAGGTACGGTGCTGCTGCTCATGGTGCCGTTCGCGTTCACGGCGGGCGGGCGTCAGGTCCTCAACGTGGTGGCCTCGAACATCATCACCGGCATCGATGCCGGCGCGCAGGGCGCCTTCTACCTCGCCGACCTGTTCCTCAGCCTGGCCCTTGGGCTCTTCAGCATCTCGCCCGCTCTTGCGTACTACTCGCGGCTCTCCGACCACGCCGTGCATGCACCAGACGCGTTCGCGCCTACCCTGGCCGAGGGGTTGCGGTTCATCACGTTCCTGACGGTCCCTGCCGGGGTGGCGCTCGCGCTGCTCGCCGCGCCCGCCGTCGACGTGGTGTACAACTGGCGCTCGCTGATGGGCACGGCGATGGACGCGCAGCTGCGCGCCTTCACGATCGCGGCCACCATGCCGCTAGGGTTCGCGGTGTTCCCCATCGGCGCCTTCAACCTGCTCATCCGCACCTTCTACGTGAGGAGGTTAGTGCGCACGCCCGTACTGCTCGTTCTTACCTTCCTCAGCGTGCAAGGCGCGCTCTACTGGGCGTTGTCGCACGTCTGGGGCATCGCTGGAGTGGCGTGGGCAACGGCTATCGCGGCCTGGCTGCAACTACTCGTGGCGGCCTACCTGGTGGCGCGCCGCGAGAGGTTCGGCTTGGCGGCCTGGGCCCGTGAGGCCGTCAAGGTGTGGCTCGCGACCGGTGTGGCCGTTGGCGCCGCCGCCCTCGTGCTCGCCCTCGTGCCTCTGCCAACCGGTTGGTGGGGTCAGGTCGGGCGCCTCGCCGTTGGCGGCGTAGTGCTCATGGCGGCGTTCGCTGGCGTTGGCGCCGCGCTCGGCCTGCCAGAGTTGAACACCCTCGCAGGGCGCTTGCGGCGCCGCTGAGAGGGTGTGGGTTGAAAGAGTCGTTGCGGGTAGCTAGTTCACACGCGCTTGAAGATGACCGCGGCGTTCTGACCGCCGAACGCGAAGTTCGTCGAGATGGCGGCGTTCACTACCGCCTCGCGCGCGACGTTCGGGATGAAATCGAGATCGAGCTCCGGGTCTGGGTCGATGTAGTTGCGCGTTGGAGGTAGGACGCCGTGGTGAATGGCCTGCACGGTAGCGACGCCCTCGATGCCGCCAGCCGCCCCGAGGGTATGGCCGGTCATCGACTTCGTCGACGAGGCAGGAGGTACCTTCCCGGCGCCCCACACGGCCTTGAAGGCCAAGGTCTCGTTGAGGTCGTTGGCTGGCGTGCTCGTGCCGTGCGCGTTGATGTACCCGATGTCTTCCGGGTTCATCTTGGCATCTTTCAGCGCACGCTTGATGGCCGCGATGGCGCCGGTGCCGCCAGGCGCTGGGGCCGTGATGTGGTGCGCGTCGGCGCTGGTGCCGAAACCAACGATCTCGGCGTAGATGCGCGCCCCGCGTTTGACGGCGCGCTCGTACTCCTCGAGCACCAGGATGCCTGCACCCTCGCCCGCCACGAAGCCGTCGCGGCTGGCCGTGAACGGCCGACTGGCGGTCTCGGGACTGTCGTTGCGCGTAGACAGCGCCTTCATCACTGCGAAGCCGCCGATGCCCATCGGCGTGATCGGCGCCTCTGTGCCGCCCGCGAAGACGACCTCCGCCTCGCCGCGCTGGATCATGCGGTACGCGTCACCGATGTTGCCGGTGCCAGTCGCGCAGGCAGTGACGACGCTCGAGCTTGGGCCGGTCAGATGGTAACGCATGGCAACGTGGCCGCTAGCCATGTTGGCGATGAGCATGGGGATGAAGAACGGACTGATGCGCATGGCGTTGCGCTCGAAGCGGATCTTCGACTGGGCTTCCCAAGTATCGAGGCCCCCGATGCCAGAGCCAACGCACGTGCCCGTGAGGTCGCCCGCGACCTCTTCGGCGGTGAGGCCAGAGTCGGCCAACGCCAAGTCGGCGCCGATGAGCGCGAACTGCACGAAGCGGTCAAGGCGCTTGGCTTCCTTCGACTCGAGGTACTGATGCACGTCGACATCGACCTCGCCCGCGAACCTCACAGAGAGATCGCTCGCGTCGAACAACGTAATGGGTCGGATGCCGTTCTTCGCCTCGTGTTGCGCGGCCAAGAAGCTGGCTGCGCCGACACCGATTGGCGTTACAGGACCGACTCCGGTGACAACTACTCTTTTCATGGTCGCCCCCAGGGTAACTCGGGCGCAATCGGAGTCAGGTAGCCCGGAGAGGTGCCTGGCGCCCCCCGTATGAGTGAGGTCATACGCGGGGGCTCAAGGTCATTGCTTGTCTGAGATGAAGCGGACGGCGTCGCCTACAGTGCGGATGCCTTCGGCTTCGTCGTCAGAGATCTCGACCCCAAACTCATCCTCGAGGCCCATGATGAGCTCGACGACGTCGAGCGAGTCGGCGCCCAGGTCATCCATGAAGCGCGACTCTTCGGTGACGTCGCTAGGGTCGGCGTCGAGCTTGTCGGCTACGACGTCCTTTATCTTCTCCAGAATTTCGTGCTCGTCCACGGTGTTTCCTCCTCGGCAGCGGCTTGCGGCCGCGCCCACGTTGTACACGTCTTGCGCGAGTCTAGCACGGGTTCTTCCCGCGTTTGCCTGACGTATTGGCCGCTTTGCGGCAAGAATCTAGCACCGCCCCCGTGGTAGGGAGCGTGGAGCCTTTGAGATGCTAGTGCATGACCATCCCACCGTCAACTACCAGTGTCTGGCCGTTGACGTAAGCCGCCTCGTCGGAAGCCAAGAACGCAACCGCATTCGCCACGTCCTGAGGAGTTCCGAAGCGTCCTGCTGGGATCTCTTTGAGGTAAGCGTCGCGTAGTTCCGGCGTCAGCGCGGCGGTCATGTCCGACTCGATGAAGCCTGGCGCTACCGCGTTCACGGTCACGCCCTTCGCGGCGTACTCACGCGCCAACGCCTTGGTTAGGCCTATGAGACCAGCCTTCGCCGCCACGTAGTTCGCCTGGCCAGGGTTGCCGCGCAACGCCACGACGGATGACACGTTCACGACGCGCCCGAAGCCCGTGCGCAGCATGCCACGCAGCGCGCCGCGCGCGAGGTAGAAGGCCGACGAGAGGTTCGTGTTCAGCACGCGCTGCCAGTCGTCGTCCTTCATGCGCAAAACGAGCGTGTCCTTGGTGACGCCTGCGTTGTTGACGAGCACGTCGAGGGCGCCGAACTTCTCGGTAACGGCCTTGATGAGTTCCTGGCACGCCGCCGGGTCGGCGATGTCCGCGCCGAACGCATGCGCTCGCCCGCCCGCCTTGACGACCGCTTGCACGACCTCGTCGGCCGGGCCGGCCGAGTTCACGTAGTGGACGGCAACGTCGTAACCGCGGCGACCGAACGTCTCCGCCATGGCGCGGCCCAGCCCACGGCTGGAGCCCGTCACCAGGGCGACCCGCTTACCTTCGCTCATCTAGGCTCCTCCTCGCTTGTTGGCGCAACGGCCGCTGCCAACGACACCGAGTCGGTGACGGCAACTCCTTTGGCGCCGGGCAAGATGCGGTCGAGCAAGGCGGTCAAGACCTTGCCTGATCCGAACTCTACGTAACGCGTTGCGCCCAATGCGCTGAGCTGTTCCACGCACTCGACCCAACGGACCGGCGCCGTCACTTGCTCCGTTAGGAGGCGCGCGGCGCTCGCTGCGTTAGGGAGCGGCTCGGCGGTAACGTTGCACACGATGACGAATGCGGGTTCGGCGAAGGCCTCAGCTGCGAGGTCCTCTGCCAAGCGCTCAGCTGCCGGCCGCATGAGGGGCGAGTGGAAAGGCGCACTCACTTTCAGAGGTATGACGCGCGCGCCGCGCTCCTTGAGCGCGGCCGCGGCGTGCTCTACCCCGGCGGCCGACCCCGACACCACCGTCTGGCCCGGGGCGTTGAGGTTGGCTACCGCGACCACCTCGCCTGGCTCTAGCTCGGCGAGCACCTTGCGTATCGCGCTCTCCTCGAGCTTGAGGACCGCCGCCATGGCGCCGGCACCCGGCGGAACGGCTGCCTGCATGTACTCGCCGCGCTTGCGCACGAGTTGCACCGCCGCGCCGACGCTAAGGCAGCCAGCCGCCACCAGGGCCGTGTACTCGCCGAGGGAATGCCCGGCAGCGAAGCTCGCCTCCTGGCCGCCAGCCTCGCGGTAAGCCGCGTACGCCGCAGCGCCCGCCGCCACCAGTGCAGGCTGCTGGTTCGCCGTCAACTGCAGCTCGTCAGCGGGGCCCTCCCACATGAGGGTGAGGAGCCCCGGCAGCGCCGCCTCGGCCTCGTCTAGTACGCGCTTGGCGGCAGGGGACGTCGAGTAGAGCTCCTGCGCCATGCCTACCGCCTGCGAGCCTTGGCCAGGGAAGAGCGCTGCAACGCGCTCGGTCACGCCGGACCCCAGGTGAGCACGGAGGCCGCCCACGTGAGGCCAGCTCCGAACGAAACGAGCAGGAGGTTGTCGCCAGCTGCGATCTGGCCGGCATCTAGGGCGTGGCGCAGCGCCAGCGGGATGCTGGCCGTCGAGTTGTTGCCGTACTCGTCAACCGTCACGACGACGCGCTCGCGCGGCAGGTTCAGCCGTTCGCGGGCGGCCTCGATGATGCGGAGGTTCGCCTGGTGCGGCACGAACAGCGAGATGTCGGCCATGGTCAGGCCAGCTTTCTGCACGGCCTCGAGCGTGGCGGTGTTCATGACGCGCACCGCGAACTTGTAGACCTCGCGGCCGTTCATGTAAAGCGAGTCGGAGAGCGGCGTTCCGCTCGGCAGGCATGCCCCGACGGCGCGCTTGTGGAGCTGATCTGCGCCGGAGCCGTCCGCGCCCATGACCACGCCCTTGATGCCGTACGGTTCCGGCACGGCCTCGATGATGGCGGCGCCCGCCCCATCGCCGAAAAGGACGGCGGTAGAGCGGTCGTTCCAGTCGACGATCTTGGTTAGGGCCTCGGCGCCGATGGCCAGCACGCGCTTGCATTGACCGGACTCGACGAGGCTCTTGGCGATGCCAACGGCATACAACCAGCCGGGGCAGGCCGCCAGAAGGTCGAACGCACCGGCTGACAGCTTGAACTTGTCCTGTACGAGCGCGGCCGTGGCTGGGAAGAGCGCGTCAGGCGTGTTCGTTGCCACGATGACCATGTCGACGCCAGCCAGCGCGTCGTCGCCGTGGCGGGCAAGCAGGTCCTCGACGGCGCGGAACGCCAAGTCGGAGGTGAACTCGTTGTCGGCGGCGATGTGGCGGCGCTTGATGCCCGTGCGCGTGGTGATCCACTCGTCGGACGTGTCCATGATCTTCTCTAGGTCTTCGTTGCTGACGATCTTGGAGGGCGCGTACGCGCCCAGCGCAGTAACGCCCGCCCTAGTCTTCGCTTGGCTCACTCGGCACCTGCTTGGGGAGCGGTCGCTAGCCGAGTAAGCGGCGACCGGTAGGAGAAAGGACGGCCGAAGCCGTCCTGGCAGGGCCACTCTGGCCCGCGGGCATGTGAGGCTACCGCCAGCGCAGATGGGCGCCAGCGCTGCCGGGAGGGCATCAGGCCTCCGCGATCACCTGACGGCCGTTATACGTACCGCACTCTGGGCACACGACGTGCGGCGGCTTCATGGCCTTGCACTGTGGGCACGCTACGAGCGTCGGCTCGCTTAGGGCATGGTGCGAGCGGCGAGCGTCACGGCTGGAGGCCGAAGTGCGCTTCTTGGGTACTGGGTGCTTAGCCATCTGGTCCAAACTCCTTCTGAATAGCTCGCGGTGACGCGAGTGCTGTTCGGCTCAAGGCAGCCGCCTGGCAGGCGGTCAGGCCGAGATGTCAATGTCTTTCAGTGCGGCGAAAGGCGAAACGCCATCGGTCACCACTTCTGTCTTGCGCTTGGGCGCCAGCTCAGGGTGCTCGTTGAGATTCACGCCGTTCTCGTCCAGGCCGAGGCAATCGGGCCGGCAGACCACCGTGATCGGCAGTTCGATGGCCACGAGTTCGGTGAGGAACGCGCTGAAGTCTACCGCGAACGAACCGAAGATGAGCAGCTCGTCGTCGCCTTCCTCGCTGTCCTCGTCAAGCATGAGGGGCAAGTCGGAAGGCCGGTACTCCATGGGGTAGACGAAGGTGGTGCGCACCTTGGTGTCTACTTCCGTGAGGCAGCGGCGGCAATCCATGATCACGGTGCCCTCGACGGCGCCCTCGAGTACGAAGTCGTCGTCGCCACCAGCGTTCATGACCGTAAGACGCCACTTGAGTGGTTCCTTGAGCCGTATGCCGTCGGCTTCTAGCAGTTCAGGTGCAGGCGTCAACAGACCCTCTGCGCTCACCTCGGGCGGTAGGCCCGGGGAGTGCTGCAAGAGCGAGGCTAAGTTGATTACCGCTGAGTCGCTAGACTGCATCCCTTGAAAGTATAGGCCCGCAGTGCTGGCTGTCAAGTTGCGTCGGACGCCAACTAGTCTGCAGCGCGGCTCGCGTGAAGAGCGCGGAGGCAAGGTTATGCTCGGCCGCACATGTTCCTCGTCATCCCAGCAGTCGACATCCAGCAAGGCAGGGCCGTTCGCCTCTACGAGGGCGATCCAGAGCGTGAGACCGTCTACTTCAAGGACCCGGTTGACGCCGCGGTCAAGTGGGACGGCCTCGGCGCCGAGTGGCTGCACGTCGTAGACCTCGACGCCAGCCTAGGTCGCGGCGACAACACCGAGCTAGTGGCGCGCCTGGTGGCTAGCGTTGACGCCAAGGTCGAGCTAGGCGGCGGAGTGCGCAGTCTGGAAGCAGCGCAACGCTGGCTTGGGGTGCTTGACAAGGTGGTGCTCGGCACCGTCGCCATCACGCAACCTGACGTCGTCGAGCGCTTGGTGACCGACTTCGGACCCGAGCGCGTGTGCGTCTCCATCGACGCTCGTGACGGCCTCGTCGCGGTGCGCGGCTGGGTAGAGACGACGGCGGTCGACGCCATCTTCCTCGCCAAGCGCGTGGCCGAACAGGGCGTTACGCAAGTCATCTACACGGATGTCGGGCGCGACGGCACCATGCTCGGCGTCGATGAAGAACCTGTCGCGCGCTTGCGTGACGCCTTCGCAGGTAGCCTCGTTGCCGGTGGCGGCGTGGCGACGGACGCAGATCTTGACCTCTACGAGCGCCTCGGGCTGCAGGGCGCCATCGTCGGCCGCGCGCTGTACGAGGGGAGGATCACGTATCCCAGAACTACCTGAGGTCGAGACGGTCCGCCGCGAACTAGCCCCCTGGTTGCAGGGCCGCGAGATCCTAGAGATCGACTTGTTGGCGCCGCTCGGGCCGAAGTACGCCGGACTAGAGCAAGCACTAGGACGGCGCATCGAGGCCGTTGAGCGGCGGGGGAAGTTCCTGCTCATGCCCCTCTCTGGTGGGCTCGAGCTGGTAGCGCACCTTGGCATGACGGGTGTGCTGGCGCAGGACGCGCCAACCGAGCGGGCCGCCGCGCACGTGCGCGTGCGCGTTGGCCTTAGTGGCGGCGCTCCCAACGACCTCTACTTCCTTGACCCTCGGCGTTTCGGGCGTTTCCTCGTCGTCAAGCGCGGGGAGTACGCGGGCTTGCCGACGCTCGCCGCGCTAGGTCCCGAACCGCTAGGCGACGAGTTCGAGGTGGTGGCCTTCCAGGCCGCCCTGCAGCGCTCGCACATGAGCGTGAAGTCGTACCTCTTGAGCCAACGGCCCGTTGCTGGCGTCGGCAACATCTACGCTGACGAGGCGCTGTGGCGTGCGGCCGTCCACCCCCTAACGCCGGCGGCAGCCCTCACCCCCGAGCAGGCGACGCGCTTGCACCACGCCGTTCGCGAGGTCTTGAGCGCCGCCGTCGCCTCACAGGGCACGACGTTGTCTGATTACCGCACCGTGTTGGGCAAGCAGGGGGAGTACGCCAAGCAACTAGACGCGTACGGCCGCGCCGGGCAACCGTGCGGGCGCTGCGGCACGACGATGGAGCGGCTGGTAGTCGGGCAGCGCGGCACGAGTTACTGCCCAGCCTGCCAGGTCGCACCGAAGGGCGGTACACCGTGAGCCGGAGGTTCGGTCTCGACATTCAAGTGCGCTTCGGCGACACCGACGCCCTCGGTCACATAAACAACGCGACCTACGCCACTTACGCGGAGCTGGGGCGCGTCGAGTTCGTGCGGGCGCTCGGCTTGCCACCTGGCGGCTTCATCCTCGCGCGGCTCGCCCTCGACTACCGCAAGCAAGTGCGACTTGGTGAGCGGGTGCGCGTCGAAACGTGGGTGGAGAAGGTCGGCAACTCGAGCATAACGATGCGCCAGGAAGTGCTGGCCGACGACGAGTTGGCCGTCGAGGTCGAGGCGGTGGCCGTGTGGTTCGACTACGAGACGAACGTGCCGGTGCGCGTACCAGATGAGGCAAGGCGCGTTTTCGAGGAGTGGCGCGATCCGAACTAGCGCCGCGAGGTCGCGGCGCCGACCCTAGGGACGGAAGTCCCTGTCTAGTGCGTATGCGACGCACTATCCTGTAGCTGAAGCGGTAGGGGCGTAGGCTCCAGGCTAAGGGGCAGGCGCTAGCAACAAGGGGCGCATCCCCAACCCAGCCCCGCCACCGCTGTAAAGCTTCCGGGCCTCCAGTGAGGCCAAGCGCGAGTGCAAGACTTCGGAACGGCCGGGAGGGTCCCGGTACCGGAGGCCCGGAAGCCAGAGTGCAAGCCAGGCAATAGCGCGGCCGGGGCAGCCCTGCCCCGGCCGCGCTATTGCCCAGTCGCGCCAGCTGGCGCCCCTGCTACACTGCTTGCGTGCCACACGTCGAGTCCCCGACCCACCGGCGCGTCGTTACGGTCACGGGCGCGTCCACCGGGATCGGCCGTGAAGTAACGCTGACCCTCCTCAACAAGGGGTACACGGTTTACGCCGGCTTGCGCTCCAGCGTTGACGCTGCCGGCCTGCTGGCTGAGGCTGGGGCCGCCGCCGACCGCTTGCGGGTGCTCGAGCTCGACGTCACTAACGAGGACGACGTGGCCGCCGCGGCTCGCCGCGTTAACGACGAACTCGACGGCGGCCACTTTCACGGACTCGTCAACAATGCCGGCATCGCCGTTGCCGGACCCATGGAGTTCCTGCCGCTCGACGACTTACGGCGCCAGTTCGAGGTTAACGTCGTCGGTCAAGTGGCCATGGCTCAGGCTTTCTTGCCGCTCCTGCGCGAGCGGCCCGGCCGCCTCGTGTTCGTCGGGTCGGTCTCAGGGCTAGTGTCGTCACGCTTGCTGGGCGCGTACGCCGCGTCGAAGTTCGCCCTCGAGGCCGTGGCCGACGCGTTCCGCCGCGAACTACTGCCCTTCAAGGTACGTGTATCCGTCGTCGAACCTGGCCGCATCGCAACGCCGATCTGGCAGAAGTCCCTCACCGAGGGCCTCGACCGAATGGACCGCATGTCACCGAAGGCGCGTGAGTACTACGGTTGGTTGGTCAAGGACCTAGTGAACGGCGCCAAGTACGCCGCCGACCACGGCACCCACCCAGAGCAGGTCGCGCGCGCCGTGCACAAGGCGCTAAGCGCCCGCCGCAGCCGCACTCGTTACTTCGTCGGGCCCGACGCGCATTTCATCAACGTCCTGCGGCGCGTCCTGTCCGACCCGCAGCTCGATAGGGTCGTCAACTCGACCGGCCGCTGAGCGCGGCTTGAGCGTCCCTGAACCAAGCAACTGAACTGGCACCACGAGGTGATAATCTTCCTCTGACCAGCACCAGTGCAGGGCCAGCGGGGCTTGAACCTGCCGAGGTGCACTCACGATCGTCGGAGGACCGATGCGCAAACTTCTGTTCATTAGCCTGGCGGCCCTGGCCTTCTCGGCCGCCCACGCTCAGAGCGACTGGACCTGCCCGGCCGGCTACGCTGGCCAGACCCTCAGCGTCTACAACTGGGCCACTTACGTCGCGGAAGACACCATCTCGAACTTCGAGGCCGCGTGCGGGGTGCGCGTCATCTACGACACCTACGGCAGTGACGACGACATGCTCGTGCGGTTACGCCAAGGCAACCCGGGCTTCGACATCGTCGTGCCAAGCGACTCGATCGTTAGGCTTCTCATCGATGAGAAGCTCCTAGAGCAGATCGACCACGCCAACCTGCCCAACTTCGGCAACCTCGACCCAGACTTCATCGGCCTGCCCTTCGACCC
>JBIQMD010000017.1:0-12234 GCA_044463725.1 Truepera radiovictrix | reverse complement strand
GTCAACGCGTCGAGTTCCTCACTCGCGGTCCCGGCAGCGGTGGAGCCGGAACCCGTACGGAGCGCACCGTCGCTACCGGCGCCCAGGCGAGTTCGTCGAAGTTGGATATCGACGAAGAGTTTCCACCAGAAGAGGACTTACCCTTCTAGATGGCTAGAGAAGCAAGAGACAAGGGTGGCGATCGCGATCGCCGCCGTGGACGTGGAGGCGGCCGTCGTGGTCGTCGCCCACGCGTTTGCCCGTTCTGCGCGGGTGAATACGAGATCATGGATTACCACGACGGTCGGGTGCTTCGGCGCTTCATCTCCGATACCGCCAAGATCCTGCCCCGTCGTCGCACCGGTGTATGCGCCAGGCACCAGCGTCGGCTCGCCACCACGATCAAGCGTGCGCGCATGCTCGCAATCATCCCCATCACTGAGAAGCTGGTGCGGAAATGAACGTCATCCTGCTTGAGCCCGTCGAGAAGTTGGGCGAAGCAGGGGAAGTCGTCCGCGTCAAGGACGGCTACGCCCGGAACTTCCTCGTCCCGCGCGGCCTCGCGCTGCCGGCGACGAAGTCCAACCAGGCCGAACTTCAGGCTCGCCTCGCGCAACGCGCCCGCCAGTTGGCGGAGCGCAAGTCCGATGCGGAGCGCCTCGCCAGCATGCTCGGCGACGCGCACATCGAGATCCGCGTCAAGGCTGGCGAAGGCCGAATCTACGGCTCGGTCGGCAACCGCGATATCGCGGACGCCCTCAAGGCGGCGTACGACGTCGAGATCGATCGCCGCAAGGTACTGCTCCTCGAGCCGATCAAGGTAACCGGCGAGTACGCGGTTCCGTACCGCCCGCACCCGGAAGTCACCATCGACCTCAAGGTGCTCGTCATCGCCGACGGCGAAGCCTGAGCTTCACGCCAACCTAGCGGCGGTTGCCGCTAGCAAGAAGTCAGCCGCGGTCGAGATTACTCGACCGCGGCTGACTTTCTTCATGCCTACCGGCGGCGACCTGCACCCCGGTTCGTTCAGCTCAGCGAAAGCGCTCGACGCGGATGAGGTTCGTGGTGCCGCGCATGCCGAACGGCACGCCTGCCGTAATGACGTAGCGTGACTCCGGCGCCATCAGGCCGGTTGCCTGGATGGCGCGCTTGGCCACCGCGACCATCTCGTCGGTGTCGTGGATGTCTTCAGTCAGGTACGGCACGACGCCCCACGCAACCATCATCTGGCGCACGGTACGGGCATTCGGGGTGATGGCAAGCACGGATGTCGGCGGCCGGTTGCGGGAGACGCGCAGCGCCGTGTTCCCGCTGGAAGTGAATGTGACGATCAATTGCGCATTGAGGTTGTACGCCATCTCGACGGCAGCGAGCGCAACGGCGTCCGCGGTAGAGGTGTCGCCCTTCGGGACGATCTGGCGCATGCCGTCGCGGTACTCGCCTGAACTCTCCACGGCGCGGGCAATGCGGTCCATCATCTGCACGGCCTCAACTGGGTAGGCTCCAACGGCGGTTTCGGCAGAGAGCATGACGGCGTCCGTTCCGTCGAAGATGGCGTTGGCCACGTCCGATGCCTCTGCACGCGTTGGCGTCGGGTTGGTGATCATCGACTCGAGCATCTGCGTTGCCGTGATCACGGGCTTGCCTGCGCTCATGGATTCGCGGATGAGGTGCTTCTGGATGAGGGGCACCCGTTCCGCGGCCATCTCTACGCCGAGGTCCCCGCGCGCGACCATGACGCCGTCAACTTCCTTGAGGATCTCGTCGAAGCGATCAACTGCGCTTGGCTTCTCGATCTTCGCCATGAGTTTGGCCTGGGACCCGGCGCGCGACAAGTAATGCCTCGCGAGGAGAAGATCGTCGCGGGTGCGCACGAAGCTCATTGCTACCCAGTCGACGTCCAACTCGACGCCGAAGCGCAGATCCTGAACGTCCTTGTCCGTCAGGGCAGGGAGGCTGAGGTGCGCGCCCGGGATGTTGATGCCCTTGTTGTTGCTGAGCACCCCTCCAACTACGACTTCCGTGTTGATGACATCATCGGTCAGTGACGTGACGCGCAACTCCAGGCGCCCGTCGTCCAACAGGAGCATGTCGCCGATCTTCAGGTCGTTCACGAGGTTCGTGTACGTCACGCCAACGCGGGTATTGTCGCCTGGGCTGTCGTCGCCGCACGTAAGGCTGAACTTCTCACCAGGTACCAGGGTCACCTTGTCGTCCGCGAAGCGCGCGACGCGGATCTTGGGACCCTGCAGGTCCTGGAGGATGCCGACGGCCATGCCCAGCTTGTCGGCAGTTGACCTAATGGATTCGACGGTGTTGCGGTGCATCTCTTGCGCGCCGTGGGAGAAGTTGAGGCGGAACACGTTCACTCCGGCCATTAGGAGCTTCTCGAGCATCGCGGGCGAGCTGGAGGCCGGCCCGAGGGTAGCGACGATCTTGGTGCTGCGGCTGTTCGGCATCATCTCTTGAATGCCGCCTTGCCCAGGTAGCGGGCAGCGTCACCGAGTTCTTGCTCGATGGCGAGGAGGCGGTTGTACTTCGCGACGCGGTCCGAGCGGCTGGCTGAACCCGTCTTGATCTGGCCCGCGTTGACGGCGACGGCGAGGTCAGCAATGAAGGTGTCTTCCGTCTCACCTGAGCGGTGGCTTACGACGTTGCGGTACCCGTACGTCTTCGCAAGTTCCATGGCGTCCATGGATTCCGTGAGGGTGCCGATCTGGTTCACCTTGACGAGGATGGAGTTGGCAACGTGCTCGTCGATGCCGCGCTGCAAGCGCCCGGTGCTCGTGACGAAGAGATCGTCGCCGACGAGTTGCACGCGACTGCCGATGGCCTTGGTCAGTTTCGCCCAGCCAACCCAGTCGTCTTCTGCGAGGCCGTCCTCGATGGACACGATCGGGTAGCGGTCCACCCAGTCTTGCCAGTAAGCGATCATGCCGTCTGAGTCGAGTACTTTGCCCTCTGCCTTGAGGTGGTAGTGGCCCCCTTCGTAGAACTCGGTGCTGGCGGGGTCGAGCGCGATGCCCATCTCGTCACCCGGCACGTACCCGGCTTTCTCGATGGCCTCGAGGAGGACTTCGATGGCCTCACGGTTGCTCTTGAGGTCTGGCGCGAAGCCGCCTTCGTCACCGACGTTGGTGTTGTAGCCGCGCTTGGCGAGTACGTTCTTGAGGTGGTGGAAGGTCTCGACGCCCGCGCGCAGAGCGCTGCCAAACGTGGGGAAGCCGTGCGGAACGAGCATGAACTCTTGCATGTCGACGGCGTTGTCTGCGTGCTTACCGCCGTTGATGACGTTCATGAGTGGCACGGGCAGCAGGCGACCGTTCGGGCCACCGAGGTAGCGGTAGAGGGGTAGTTCTAGTGCGTTCGCTGCGGCGCGCGCGGTGGCGAGTGACACGGCAAGGATGGCGTTGGCGCCGAGCTCGCTCTTATTCGGGGTGCCGTCTAGTTCGCACATCGCGCGGTCAAGTGCCGCTTGTTCGAGCGCGTCGAAGCCGATCAACTCAGGCGCTAGTCGTTCGTTGACGTTCTGAACTGCCTTCAGGACGCCCTTTCCTAGGTAGCGCCCGCCCCCGTCGCGTAGTTCGACGGCTTCGTGAGCTCCGGTGCTTGCCCCGGACGGCACGGCGGCCATTCCGCTTGCGCCACTCGTGAGCGTGACCACGGCCCCCACGGTTGGGTTACCGCGCGAGTCGAGCAGCTCGAGCGCGCGTACGTCTTCTATGGTCGTCATTGTTCCTCCTGGAACCCAGGCTTACGAAGTCCTGAGGGGTACTACCATCGCGAGGTAACTCGGGTCGCCGAGGTCTGTGACCACGCTGGGCGCCGAGTTGGTGCCTGAGAAGCTCAGGCGCACGTCGCCGTTCACGGGCGCAACGGCATCGACGAGGTACTTGCTGTTATAAGCCAAACCGATCTCTGAATCGGTGCCTTCCTGTAGGACCGGGATGGCCTCCTGGCTTCGACCGAAGCTCCCCTCGGCCGTGATCTGCAGTTCACCGTCTTTGATGAACAGGTCTACGCGGTTGTTGGTCGTCTTGTCGGCCATGAGCGCCACGCGGGCGACGGCCTCTGCGAGGCGGCCCGACCCGAGCGTGATGCTGACGGGAAAGTTCTTGGGGATGACGCGCTCGTAGTCAGGGAAGGTTCCCTCCATGAGCTTGAGGTTGAGCGCGTAATTGCCGTGTTGCACGCTGAGTTGGCCAGGCTCGAGGGCGAGCTTGACCTCGCCTTCGTCAAGTACCCGCAGTAGCTCTTCGACGCTGCGTGCCGGCACGATGATGTCGGCCTGCAGGCCTGAACTCTCTGCCAGGTCGAAGTAAGCGAGCCTGAACCCGTCTGTCGCGACTGTGCGCGTGCGGCCGTCCGCCAGTTCGAGCTTCACGCCGCGGAAGACAGCCTGAAAGTCTGCTACGGCTGCGGCATATTTGACGGCGGCGAGTGCCCGCGCGAATCGCTGCGCGTCGAGGGCGCCGGAGTACTCCGTTGCGAAGTTGAGCACCGGAGCGGAGCCAGGTGCCATGAGTTGCAGTTTCGTAGCGAAGCCGCCAGATCGCAGTTGCAGCTCGTCGTCGCTGAACTCGAGAGCAACATCATCGGACGGTAGCGCCCTGACGATTTGGCTGAATACGTGCCCAAGCACGGCGTAACTACCGCGCCCGGGTGAGTCGGCCGCGAAGCGCGCGCGGATGTCGACGTCCATGTTCGACCCACTGAGTTCCATGCCGTCCTCGCTGACATCGATACGCAGCAAGCTCAACCCTGGGTTGCTCGAGCGGCTGGGAACGATTCGTTCAACGCGAGCGAGCGTTTCGGCAAGGCTCTTCTTTGGGACGAGCACCTTCATACGACACTCCTGTAATTCATTCCGCTAAGCGCCAAGCTCGTCGTGGCTGATCAAGAAGGGCAGCTGATCAAGATGGGCAATAGCGCCAGGCGTTGGGTCTCCCGAGCGACCCGGGCTAGAGCATACATCGTGAGGTGTGTGGCTGGCGCGGTGGGCCGATTGCCGTTGCGTGAGGCCCGTGGTCCGTCGGCCTTAGCTTGGGTGAGGTTAGCCGCTGGCTTCGGTTGGTGGGCTGCTTGCTAGGCAAGAGCCTAGTCGCTCTAGGTTGTGACTTAGGAATCTCTCCAATTTGAGGGGAAACACCCGTAATAGTAGGGGGTGTGGAAACTGTGGAAAGGTGCCTAGTTTGAGTCTGGGCCGAGAAAGCGGCTGTTGAGGGAAATGTGGATAACTCGGGCCTCGTTGTGGATAAGTACGCCGGTCCTCCACACTCATCCACAGTGCGTGCAGCACACAGTTTATCCACACTTGGCTTCACAGCTTATGGACAGGTTATCCATAGAGTTGTCCACAGGCGCATTGTGTTCTGCTATACGTTCGGCCGCTGGCCGCCCGCGCAACGAAGCGCAGTTGACGGCCTAGACGAGGGTTTCGCGGATGGAGCGGACGGCTCTTGCCATGTCGCTGTCGCTGTCACTCGTGTTCTGGATCTTCTGCACGGCGTACATGACCGTGGAGTGGTCGCGGCCGGAGAAGTAGCCGCCGATCTCGGGATAGGAGTGGGTCGTCAACTCCCGGATAAGGAACATGGCGATCTGGCGCGGCACCACGAGTTCCTGGCGCCTGCCCTTGCCGCGGACGTCGTCCGGCTTCACGCCGAAGTGATCGGCGGTTCGCTTGAGGATATCGGGCATGGTCAGCGCGATCTCGCTTGGTGCGAAGACGTCAGACAGCGCCTTCGCGACGGTCTGGCGGTTGAGGGGCGACTGGTTCATCGAGGCGTAGACGATGGCCCTGACGAGTGCGCCTTCCAGCTCGCGAATGTTGGAAGTCACGTGCCTTGCGATGTAGTCGATGACCTCGGCAGGTACTTTCACGCCGCGGTATTCCGCGTTCATAGCTAGGATCGCAATCCGCGTCTCCAACTCGGGAGCCTGGATGTCGGTTATGAGCCCCCACTCGAAGCGGCTACGGAGGCGCTTCTCTAACGTTGGGATGTCCTTAGGGGGGCGGTCGGACGACACGATCAGCTGCTTTACAGACTCATAGAGCGCGTTGAAGGTGTGGAAGAACTCCTCCTGCGTGCGTTCCTTGCCTGCGATGAACTGGATGTCGTCGATCAGTAGCACGTCGATCGTGCGGTAGCGATCCCTGAACTGCGTCATCCGGTCCTCGCGAATCGCAGTGATGAGGTCGTTGGTGAACGCCTCGGTAGTCACGTACTCCACCTGGAGGTTCGGTTGGCGTTCGAAAGCCGCGTGCCCGACGGCGTGCATGAGATGGGTCTTACCGAGACCGGCCTCGCCGTAAAGGAAGAGGGGGTTGTAGGCGCGGCCTGGCGCCTCGACCACGGCGCGCGCCGCGGCGTTGGCGAGGTTGTTGTTCGGGCCGACGACGAAGTTGGCGAAGACGTACTTGGGGTTGAGCGTCGGCTTCCTGGCGACGGGCTTGTCGCTGTTCACCAGCTCGATGGGCGGCGCGCTGAACATGTCCTGCTGCTCGGTCACCTGCGTCGGCACGACCTGGAACGTCACCTTCGGTGAGTCCATGCCGAGCCCACGCAGTGCTTGCTCTATGACTTCTGTGTAGTTGGTGCGCAGCCAATCCCGAGCGAAGCCGTGAGGTACGGCGAGGACGAACGCGCCGTCGACGAAACCGTGCGGAGTCACCTGGGCGAACCAGGTGCGGAACTCGACCTCGGGGATCTGAGCGCGAACGAGCGCGATGACGTCGTCCCACATCCCCTGCAGCTTGCCCGCCATCGCAGAACCTCTCCTTCAACTTCTATACGCCTACGCCGCTCGCGCGGCTGCTATCAGCGTCGACCCGCTGCACGCTCGGCAGCCAAACGACTTACGCCGATCGACTCGCGGGACACCGATTCTGGCACCAACTGCTGGGTTGGGGCAAGCGCCTCGGAGGCAGTCAGTCAGGCGCGTGCGCAGACCCGCCCGCAGGTTCATCCAAGCCCAAGTGCCTTAAGCAGACTCCGAGTGCTGAGATAGTGGGGCGAAGCTACACCTCGAGCCAGGCTCGAGTGCTCGTGGGACACGACGTTGATCGCGGTGCGCCGCAGGCGAGGGCAGTGTATCAGAGATGACGGCTGGCCCCGCCCCAGTGTTGACTGAGGGTTCCACTGAACCATTGTGGCGGCTTCTTGGCGAGCGGGGGGTCGGACTGTCGGCCTTACCGAGGGACGGGCCGCCTGTCGCTATACTCTGGTGCGCTTACCCCCGCTGCCCGGAGAGGCGAGGAAGCGGTGAGCAGCTGGAACCCAGGACGGAGGGGCTGATGAAGTTCGAGTTCGACGTTGTCGTCATCGGTGGCGGGCATGCTGGCATCGAGGCAGCGGTTGCCGCCGGCCGCCTGGGTGCGCGTACCGCCATGGTCTTGCCGAACCCCGACAAGATCGGTGTCATGCCTTGTAATCCCGCTATCGGCGGGCCAGGCAAGTCGCAACTCGTCTACGAGCTGCATGCGCTAGGTGGCGTGATGGGGCGGCTAGCCGACCAGACCGCCATCCATACCCGCACGTTGAACGCCTCGAAGGGTGCAGCCGTGCAGTCATTGCGCGTGCAGAACGATCGTGACGGCTACGCTGCTGTGGCCAAGTCCTTGGTCGAGAGCCAGCCTGGCGTCGAGATCGTGCGAGCGGAGGCGGCGGAGATCCTGACAGATAACGGAGTGGTTGTCGGCGTTTCCACGACCGATGGCCGCGTTCTGTCGTCACCCACGGTGGTGCTATGTACAGGGACGTTCCTGGCCGGTGTCGTTTGGTACGGCACGCGGCAGCGGCCAGCGGGGAGGCAGGGTGAGGCACCGGCTAGGCACCTCTCTGCGTCGCTGCGCGCTACCGGCCACGACCTCATCCGCCTGAAGACAGGTACCCCACCGCGCATCCGGGCCGATTCGGTCGACCTCAACGTGCTCCAGGAGGTCCCATCGGACGATCCGCCTCGCACTTTCAGTGGTGTGCCCGGGCCGCGTATGACCAGTACACCTACTTGGCTTACCCGGACGACGCCGGCCACGCACGCTCTAATTCATGAGCACTTGGGTGAGTCGGCCATGTACAGCGGTGAGATCGAGGGCACTGGGCCGCGTTACTGCCCGTCCATCGAAGACAAGGTCGTGCGTTTCTCCGACAAGGACCAGCACCTCTTGTTCGTCGAGCCAGACGGGCTGGACACGAGCGAGCTTTATCTGCAGGGCCTGTCGAGCTCGATGCCACCTCAGGTGCAGGACCTGATGATCAAGACGCTTCCTGGCTTCGAGCGGGCAGCGATTCACCGCTACGCCTACGCCGTCGAGTACGACGCCCTTGACCCGGCGCAGCTAGACGTGACTCTCATGTCGCGCAAGCTGCCGGGCCTCTTCTCCGCTGGCCAGATCAACGGCACTAGCGGGTATGAGGAGGCTGCGGCGCAGGGGCTCGTAGCTGGCGTTAACGCCGCTCGGCACGCGGCGGGCATGAGCAGAGTCACGGTGCGCCGCGACCAGGGCTACCTTGGCGTAATGCTCGATGACCTAGTGCGTTGGGGTATCGAGGAGCCTTACCGCATGCTCACGTCGCGCAACGAGTACCGCCTCCTGCACCGCCAAGACAACGCGAACGAGCGTCTGATGGGCGTCGGGAGCGAGTGGGGTCTGGTCTCTGACGCAGACTTGGCACGGCACCGGTCCTCCGAAGAGCGTGTGCAGCGCGAAGTAACGCGCCTGGGTCGCACGCGCCATGGCGGAGACCTCGCCACGACCATGCTGTGCCGCCCAGGCGTCGAGTACACCGCGGTGACCGACCTGGTGGGAGGCGCTGCCGATGACCTCTCCCAAGATGAGGTTGAGCGGGTAGTAACACTGGTTCGCTACGCGGCTTACATCGAGCGTGCACGTAAACAGCTAGACGGTCGGGCCGCGTACGAGAAGGTAAGCCTTGAGGGCGTCGACCTTGCGCATGTCGCCAGCCTGTCGACGGAAGGGCTTCAGGCGTTGAGCCGCGCCGCGCCGCTCACGCTCGGTGCCGCTCAGCGCGTGCGCGGTGTGCGGGACAGTGACGTGGCCGCACTGCTGGTTCATCTCCGCGGTCGGCGTCAATCTTCGCACCACGCCCTGGTCGGTTAGCCAGAATGTTTCACGTGAAACAATCGAGAGAAGTGTCGTTAGGGACGCGGTTAACCGCGTCCGTGGCGTTCCAGGATGTGCCCCACGCCGAGTTGTTAAGCGCTACGGCGCCAGACTGCGCACAGCTACCGTTTCCCGTCGTCCGTTCGGGCCCCAGATGAGTGAAGCGGCCGTTCCCGCGGCGATCTCAGAGCAACTAGCTCGATACCAGGCGCTCGTCGAGCGCTATCACGGCACCCTCGACCTGATCTCAGCAAGCGGCCTGGCAGAGTTTGACCGCTACTTGGCTGAGGGCATGCGCTACGCGGCACTCATCGAGCGCCTAGCCGGGTCGAGTCCGCGGGTGGTCGACGTCGGTTCAGGCGTTGGCCTGCCTGGCGTGGTCCTCGCTACCGCGCTACCAGAGGCCACCGTCTACTTGGTGGAGCGTCGCAGCAGGCGCGGGGCCTTCCTTGAACTGGTCGTCGCACAGCTCGGCCTAACGAACGCCCGCGTGGTGGTTGGCGACGTGCGCGACCTAGACGGTGTGCGCGCCGACGTCGTAACCGCCCAGGCCGTAGCAGGGCTCGTCGGCCTGGTGAAGCTCACCGACGCCGTCAGGGCGGATCCTTGCTGGCTCGTCTCGCGGCGTGGAGACGGCTGGCGAGACGAGCTGGAAGGGGTAGCCAAGGTGCTTGCGCTGCACGGAAGCGCCCAGGCGCTCGATTCCGCAGTAGCGCCGACAGGGACGGCAGCCGAGAGCGTCTTGGCAATTGCCGATGTCGTGGAGGAGAGCCTCGAACCTCATGGTAGCCTCGTCGCTATCAAGCTCCCCGGAGGTTCTGCGTGCCGATCATCGGCGTGATCAACCAGAAGGGCGGCGTCGGCAAGACCACCACAGCGGTCAACTTGTCCGCGGCGTTAGCAGCTAAACGCCGCATTCTGCTAGCCGACCTCGACCCGCAAGCCAACGCCAGTAGCGGTGTGGGCGTGACTGCTCCGGAGCGGACCATCTACGACGTCGTCGCGGGCCGCGTTTCTGCGCGCCAGGCAGTATGCAGCACGAGTACTCCAAACCTCGACCTGCTGGCGTCTTCAGCTGACCTAGCTGGCGTGCAGGTAGAGGTGGACGCAGGCCGCGAGAACATGCGCCTGCTAGCTCGCGGGTTGACGGGCGTGAGGCCGAACTACGACTTCATAATCGTTGACGCGCCACCCTCGATGGGCATACTTACGCTCAACGCGCTGGCTGCTGCCGACCTGCTGATCGTGCCTTTGCAGACGGAGTATTACGCTCTAGAGGGAATCGCTTCGATGATGGATACGGTCGAACGCGTACGCGGTTCGGTCAACCCAGACCTGCAGATTCTCGGAATCCTGCTGACGATGTTCGACGGCCGGACCAGGCTATCGAACGAGGTCGAGGATAACGTGCGCAAGCACTTCGGAGACCTCGTCTTCAGCACCATCATCCCGCGTACGGTGCGTCTCGCAGAGGCTCCGTCGTACGGCCAATCCGTGCTCGCCTACGCGCCAACGTCCCAAGGTGCAGTAGCTTACGAAGCGTTAGCCGAGGAGGTGATCCTACGTGTCAGCCAAGCCTAGGGGTCTTGGGCGGGGCCTAGATGCCCTCCTCCCGAAAGTTGACAAGGGCGGCGTGCAGCAGTTGCAGATCGCGCAACTTACTCCCTCGCCATTTCAACCGCGGCAGAAGCTCGATGAAGCCGGCATCGTCGAACTCGCCGACTCCATCGCTACCAAGGGCGTCATCCAACCGATCGTGGCGCGGCCGGTAGCCGACGGCTACGAGATAGTGGCGGGCGAACGGCGCTTCAGGGCAGCGCAGCGAGCGGGCCTCAAGACCATCCCCGCCATCGTAAAGGAGCTCAACGACCAGGAAACGCTCGAGATCGCCATCGTCGAGAACCTCCAGCGTGAGGACCTCAACGCCATGGAGGAGGCGCGAGCCTTCAAACTGCTCCTCGACTTCGGCATGAACCAGGAGCGCGTCGCAGAGGCCGTCGGCAAGAGCCGAAGCGCCATCGCCAACACCCTTAGGCTCCTTGCCCTCCCACAAGCGGCACAGGACGGCATCGAGTCCGGATTGATCGCGGCTGGGCATGCCCGCGCCATCCTCGCTCAGCCAGAGGGTGACCGTGAGTGGGCGTTCAACGAGATAGTCCGCCTCGGCCTCACGGTCCGCGACTCCGAGCGACTCAAGCGCCCTAGCGCCAAGGCAGAGCGGCGTAAGGCCGCCGGCCGTTACGTCAAGTTGGAGGAGGACCTCAGCCGCTTCGCCGGCACGCGCGTGAGGGTGGCTGGCAGTGGCAAGAAGGGCCGAATAGAGCTGCACTTCCACAATGAGGATGAACTTCAGAGGCTTCTGGAAATGCTCGGTTACGAAGGCTAACGACCTAACGTAAGACCCTGATTACTGCGTACTCCAGCAGCCAGTCCGGACCTTTGTCCGACAGCGCGCGGTGATACGATGCTCTCAAAGAGCCGACTGGCGCGTAGTCCAGGCGGTTCTCACCACGGTGACGCACGAGGAGCCGTTGTCTTGAGGCAGCCGTACCGCCGTCGCACCGAACAGAGGTGACGTCATGAAGCAACCCGTACGCGTCGCGGTCACTGGCGCCGCAGGCCAAATCGGCTACGCGCTGCTGTTCCGCATCGCATCCGGCGCCATGCTAGGGCCCGATCAGCCCGTGATTCTCCAACTACTTGAGATCACTCCAGCGCTCAAGTCGCTGAGCGGCGTGGTCATGGAACTCGATGACTGCGCATTCCCGCTACTGCACGGCGTCGTGGCTACCGACGACCCCGCCGTGGCGTTCAAGGACGCGGACTATGCGCTGCTCGTCGGCTCGCGGCCCCGCGGTCCAGGCATGGAGCGCAAGGACCTCTTGCAGGCCAACGGCGCCATCTTCACCGTGCAAGGCAAGGCCCTCAACAACTACGCGGCGCGCGGCGTCAAGGTACTCGTAGTAGGCAACCCGGCCAACACCAACTGCCTCATAGCCATGCGCAATGCCCCTGACCTCAAACCGGAGCAGTTCAGCGCCATGACGCGCCTAGATCACAATCGTGCCAAGAGCCAGCTCGCCGCCGAAGTCGGCGCGAAGGTGGCTGACGTGCGCCAGATGACGATC
>JBIQMD010000016.1:0-12333 GCA_044463725.1 Truepera radiovictrix | reverse complement strand
CCGTGCCCAACTGCGCTGCGATGGCCCCGTTCGTGTCTAGCACGAACGGCACGCCGTCCTGCGCCACCCCGAGCAGGTAACGCGCCAGGCGGTGCACGACTTCCTGGAACGAGATCTGTTCGACGAGTGCGACCAAGCGCCGCAAGCGCCTTCCAAGCATGCCCATCAAGTGCAGCGCTATCTCCGGCCGCTCACGCAGGATGCGTTGGAAGCCGACCTGTTCAAGCCACAGCACCTCGCTTGCCTCGGCCGCCTCTGCGCTCGCCGGGTATGGGCCGCCGTCGAGCGACACTAGTTCGGCCACCGCGTTGAACGGGTGCTCGACGGCGAGCACGACCTCGCGGCCGCTAGCCGGCGAGATGACGTAGATCTTGACCCTCCCGCTGACCACGACGGCCAGCCCCTTGGCGGCCTCACCAGCCATGAACAGCGGCTCACCCGCCTCCAGGTGCCGGCGCCGCGCCACCGTTGCCAGGGCGTGCAGGTCCGCCTCGGCCAGCTCCGCGAACAGCGGGCAACGGGCGAGGACCTGAGCGTCGGATAACGGCATCCGCTAACGCTAACCGCTAACGCCGCCGGGCGTGGCAACTAGGGTACGGGGTTAGCATAGCGGGCGCCCGCCAGCCGGCATCCGCGGCAGGCGCCCGCGACGACCATGGGTGAGGTGGCCGCCCCTCCTGGAGGCTAGAGGTGAAGAGTTCGAGTTGGCAACGCATTCTCTTCGTCATGTTCGTTACGCAGTTGCTTGCCTCCATCGGCTTCTCGACGATCTTCCCTTTCCTACCCAATTACGTTGAGTTCCTAGGCGTCCGGACGGGCGGATCGCTCGTCTTCTGGGTCGCTGCGGTGTTCAGCGTGCAGGCGGCCGCCATGATGATCGCCTCACCGATCTGGGGCGCCATCGCTGACCGCCACGGCCGCAAACTCATGCTCGAGCGGGCACTCTTCGCTGGCGCCGCCGTCATCCTCCTGATGGGCTTCGTGCGCAGCGCGGAGGAGTTGACGTTCCTCAGGCTCATCCAGGGGCTTACTACCGGCGTGGTCAGCGCGGCGAACTCCATGGTGGCTGCGACAGCGCCGCGCCAGCGCCTTGGTTACGCCATGGGGATGATGCAGACGGCGTCGTGGGCTGGCGCCTCGGTTGGCCCGATGATCGGCGGCGCCCTCCAGTACTTCTTCGGTTTCCGCTTCTCGTTCGTAGTCACTGCCGCGTTGATGCTGGCTGGCGGCCTGCTCGTGCTGTTCGGAGTGAAGGAGAACTTCATTGCCCCGCCGCGGACCGAGCGCGGCATAGGCGGGTTGGTCCATGCCTGGCGCGACGTCGTGCGCACTGCTGGGGTGCCGCTCGCGTACTTCCTGCGCTTCAGCGCGTGGCTTGGCCGCACCATGCTCGTGCCGTTCCTACCACTGTTCATCGCTACCATCACCGTAGACAAGGACCTCGCAGGGATGTACACGGGGTTAGCCATCGGCTTGGCCGCCGCCTCGTCTACCTTGAGCGGCGTACTACTAGGTCGCCTCTCCGACCGCGTCGGCTACAAACCGATCCTAGTGGCGTCCGCCCTAGGTTGCGCCGTCTTCTACGTGCCGATGGCCTACGTCACCGACGTCGTTCAGCTCATCGTGGTCAACGTGCTCATCGGCTTCGCCATCGGCGGCGTCCTGCCTGCCATCTCCGCCATGCTCGCGCGTCTCACCCCGCGCAACGTGGCGGGCGCCGTATACGGGCTAGACAACTCGGTAGCGGCGGCATCACGCGCGCTAGCGCCGGTCATGGCTGGCGCCATCGTCACCCTCACCAGCTTGCCAGGCTCGACCAACTACCGCACGATCTTCCTCGTTACGGCCGCCCTGTTCCTCGTCACGGCACTGGTGGCGGCGTGGCGTCTGCCGCGCTCGGAGCGAGAGGCGTCAGCCACCGAGACCTAAGATCTGGTGTACGCAGGTCGTTGACTTGGCAGCCAACCAGCGGTACCGTCGCGCTGTCACCAGGGGTGTCCGGTAGCCGTACAGCGGCGTCCGGGCTGAGAGCACACCCTAGAACCTGACCCCGGTAATGCGGGCGGAGGGAGAGTGACGCAAGGCCCCCTAAGTGGGCCCGCGTCCGTAGGTGATAGAAGGACGTGCCATCATGCGTAACCTCCAGTCAATCGTGCTCGCTCTCTTGCTTGCATTGGGCGGTGCGGCAAGTGCCCAACGCATTACGGTGCTAACGCACGACTCGTTCGCCTTGCCGCAGGCGCTTCTCGACGACTTCACCGCGCACACCGGCATCAAGGTCACGCTCCTCCAGGGCGGCGACGCGGGCGAGGTCGTCAACCGTGCCGTGCTGACCAAAGCGCGCCCTCTAGCAGACGTACTGTTCGGCGTAGACGGCAGCCTGCTCGAGCGTGTCCGCAGCGAGGGGATCTTCGAGCCGTACCTCAGCCCCGAGCTGGCGCGCGTGCGCCCCGAGCTGCTGTTAGCCGCAGACGGCCTAGTCACCCCGGTCGATGTTGGATACGTCCTACCGAACGTTGACAGCGACTGGTTCGCGCAGCATGACTTGGCGCTCCCTGCCACCCTCGAGGCGCTGGCGGCCCCCGAGTACCGCGGCCTCACGGTCGTGGAGAACCCGGCTAGCTCGAGCCCCGGCTTGGCGTTCTTGCTAGCAACCGTCGTGCGTTTCGGCGACGCGGCAGCGGGGGTGCCAGGCACGCACGCTGGCTTCGACGATTGGCTCGACTTCTGGGCGGCACTGGTTGCCAACGACGTCGCGGTGGCTGACGGCTGGTCGGACGCCTACTACACGCAGTTCACGCGTTACGGCGGCGCGAGCCCGATCGTCGTGAGCTACGCGACGAGCCCTGCGGCAGAGGTGATCTTCTCGGACGTGCCGCTGCAGATGTCGCCGACCGCGAACCTGCAGTGCGCCGGCTGCGCGTACCGCCAGGTCGAGGGCATCGGCATCCTCAAGGGCACGAAGGAGCCGGAGGCGGCCGCGGCCTTCGTCGACTTCATGCTAAGCGCCGCGGTCCAGACCGCTATCCCGCTTGCCATGTTCGTCGACCCCGTCGTAACGGACGTCGACTTGCCGCCCGAGTTCGTGGCTCATGGCCAGCTGGAGCCGAGCACCATCGCGACGCCCCTCGACGCCACGCTCGTGCAAGCCAACCAGGCGCGCTGGTTGCGGCAGTGGACGGCCGTCGTGCTACAGGGCCGCGGCCCTGCCAGCGTCAGGTGAGCGCTCACCGCTGAGGAGTGCCGCCAACTCGGGCGAGCTGGCGAGTACCTCCGCGAGGGTTCCCTGCGCCGCCACGCGGCCGCCCTCTAGAAGGATCACGCGGTCGGCGCGCTCCAACGCGGCGCGGCGATGCGACACGACGAGGCAGGTCGTCTCACCTGCTGTGAAGAGTCCGTCCCACAGGCGCCTCTCCGTCTCGACGTCTAGGGCGCTCGAGATGTCGTCGAACACGAGGAGCTGTGCCCGCCGCAGCAGCATGCGTGCTGCCGCCGCGCGCTGCACCTGGCCGCCTGAGAGCTTCACGCCGCGGGTGCCAACCTCGGTGTCGAGCCCGTCGCGCATGCCCGCCAGGTCGTCGCCCAACACTGCTAGCTCGAGAGCAGCGGCCACGTCGGCGTCACTAAGCCCTGAGCCGAGCAGGACGTTCTCCCGCAGCGTGTCCGAGAAGAGTCGCGGGACCTGCGAGGTGTACGCGCTGCGTGGAGGGGTGAAGAACGACGCTGGGTCCTCGACGACGACGCCGTTCCACGAGACCGTCCCTGCCTCGACCGGCAGTAGTCCGAGCACGGCGCGCAGGAGAGTCGTCTTGCCAGAACCGATGCGGCCAGTCACGACCACGAACTCGCCTCGCTCGACAGAGAAGCTCACGTCGGCAACTCCGGCAACGCCACCAGGGTGGTGGGCAGTCAGGCCAGCCACGTCTAGGCGCTCGAACGGCTGTACTTCCTTGTCCGCGTGCACGAACGGCGTTTGAGCGTTCTCGAGGTCGTATTCGCGGGGGGTGACGACGGCAGCTACCGGCGCGTCGACGAGCAGGCGCCCGAGGCGCTCGAACGCCACGCCCGTGCGCTTGTGCTGCACGACCATCAAGCCCATGAACGACATGACGCTCGTAAGGCGCGGCAGGAACGTGACGAACAGCGCGAAGTCGCCAACGGTGAATGAACCGTCCTCGAGGGCTGTCGCTCCGAGCAGGAGGATGATCCCGGTGGCGATGTTCACCATGTTGTCCGTCACGCTCCTGAAGAGCTCCGTCAGCAGCGTGTCGGTCAAGGCCGTCCGCTTCCTCACCGTGTTCAGGGCTACGTAGTGCCGCAGCACGAACGGTTCCCGCCCGGACGCCTTGACGGCCTGCACGCTGCCGAACGTCTCACCGAGGAAGTCGGTCACGCGGCTGGTTGCCTCGCGACTACGGCGCCGGGCATTGCGGATGTGCGGGCGCAGGAGGCCGGTGAGGACGATGGTGAGCGCGAGCGGCACGCACGCTAGCAACGTCATGAGAGGGTTGATGAGCAGCATGGTGCCGAGTGCGGCGACTCCGTAGGCAGCGAAGCCCCAGAAGTCGCACCAGTGCTCGAAGTACTCGCCGATGTCGTTGGCGTCGTCGCGGAAGCGCGTTACCGCCTCACTAGGTGAGTCTGGTAGGCGCCGCGAACCGCTCGCCTCGAGTAGGTAACTGAGGAGCGAGCGGCGCACGTGCAGGGTCAGCTCGAGCCACCACGTCGCCCAGGTGTAGATGCCGCCGATCATCACGACGAGCCGCACGGCGTCAACGCTGAGGCCGAGTGCCAGGTAAGTCCAGGCGTTAGGGCCGGCCGCCTGCGGACCAGCTAGCGCGTCGAAGAGGCCGCGCATCGCCAACCCGAACAGTACGGGCATGCTATGGATGACCGCCCACAGAACGCTCGTCATGACGAAGTACCAGCGGCGTTGACGGCCTAAGGCCAGCATCAGCCGAAGCGGGTTAGCGGAGTAGGTCATGCGAGTTCCTCCAACGCGTGCTTGTCGGCGGCCGCGTTTAGGTCGAGGCTCAACGCCGCGCGCCGCAAGCGGGCGTAACGCGAGTGTTGGTCGTGTGCTAGCCGGTCGCGGCGGCCATGCTCGACGACGCGGCCGCCCTCCATGACGAGGATCTCGTCTACGCGCTCGACGGTCTCGAGTCGGTGGGCGATGACGATGGCCGTGCGCCCAGCCAGGAGGCGCTCCATGGCGGCCTCGAGGCGCCTCTCGGTCGCCGGGTCGAGGCGGGAAGATGGTTCGTCGAGGACGATCAGGCCGGGGTCCGCGAGGAACACCCGCGCGAACGCGATGAGTTGCGCCTCGCCGGCGGAGAGGTTGCGGCCACCTGAGTCGATCTCGGTGTCAAGGCCGTGCTCTTGGCGCTCCAGCCACTCGCGCATGTCGAGTTCGTCGAGCACCGCCAGGATGCGGTCGTCGCCAACGCTGTCGTCGAAGAACGACAGGTTGTGCCTCAAGCTCCCGCGAAAGAGCTGCACTTCCTGCGAGACGAGGCCGACGCTTGAGCGCAACCCTTGCAGGTCAGCGGCGGAGGCGTCCATTCCGCCGAGCCTCACCCTCCCGGAAGTCGGGTCGTACAACCTGAACAGCAAACGCGTGAGGGTGGTCTTGCCCGAACCGGTGCGGCCGAGAAGGCCTAAGCGCGTGCCGGGTGCCACTCTGAAGGTCACGTTCTCGAGGGTGAGTTGGTCAGGGCCGACGTCAGGGTAGTGGAAGCTGACGGCGTCGAACTCCACGCTCAAGGCCCCGGCAGGAAGACGCTCGCTACCACCGCGCGGCAATGCCGGGGTGAGGCTCATTAGCTCGCCTACGCGCTGCACGCCCGCCCCCGCCTTCTGCAGTTCCTGCAGTTGCTGAGTGATCTGCTCGATGGGGTTCTGAAGCATGAGAAGGTACTGGAACACCATGTAAGCGGCGCCTACCGACAAGGCGCCCTGGCTGACGAGGTAGATGGACGTGCCGATGGTTAGCGCCGTGCCGACCAACATCAGCCCGTAACTCGATAGCCACACGACGCTGCGGAGCATCCAAGCGCGGCGCGTGTCGTGATAGACGTTGCGCATGACCCCACCGAAGCGGTGCATCGTGTAGGCGCCCGCCCCATTGCCGCGCAGGTCATCCAGTCCGTGCAGCCGCTCTTCGATGAAGCCGAAGAGCTTGGCGTTCGCCTCGCGCTCGAGGTTAGTGGCAGGCACGCCTGCGCGGCGCGTGCGTGAGAGCACGACGACTTCGAGGAGCACGACGCCCGTCAGTACCGCGCCCATCAGGCGGTTCTCGAACCACAGTGCGACCAGGATGCCAACGAGCAGCAGGGCGCCGCCGAACACGCGGACGGAGAATACGGAGAGGAAGTTCGAGAGCGACGTGACGTCGCCGTCGAGGCGCTCGATCATCTCCCCGGAAGTGCGGGCGTTATGGAATCCCATGTCTAGGTCGAGGGTGTGAGCGGCGAGGTCCTCGCGCAGGAGGTTCGTCGCCGTCCAGCCGACCGCTGCCGCAACGTAAGTCGCGACGGCATTCAGGAGTTGGGTTAGCAGCGCAACTACCAGGAACGTGAGGGCAATGCGCGTGAGTTCCGCACCGGGCGCTGCGCCGAGCGCGCCATCGATGAAGCGCCGCAACAGCTGGGGCACGAGGAGCTGCAAGCCCGTCGCGACAAGTAGTAGCAGCGCCATGCCGAGCGCCCAGCCGCGCTGTGGTGCCAGGTAACGCAGCAATATGGTCGAAAGGCCGAACGCACCTCTTGTCGTTCTTCGTTCGGACGGTGCCGTGCTTGAGGTCATGCTCGCCTCTTGTTCCGCAGAGCGGTGCTCTGGTGTCGAGTGTTTTGCCATCTGCTTTCAACTGGGTTGGTAGCTGGCCCACACGGCATGAAAAAGACCGTGGGAGCCTCCTTCTGGGGGGCCGCCCACGGTCGCTGCGCAAAACGTTAGTAGTTACTTAGCGGCGAACAGGCAGTCCTCTCCCATGAGCGGCTTGGCACCGGTGCTGTGGCGCCGCCGCGCAAAGACGTGGTTGAGAACGCCTGCCATATCGTCAGGGACTTTAGCGGTGGCGCGGTCTTTTGTCAAGTGGTCAACGTATGCGGCACGACCAGCTCGTCTCCGGCGCACGGTGCGGCGCTACCTGTCGCAGGTTAGGGCTATCCTCGCAGAACCATTACCGAGGAGGTCACGAGTGCTCGGCCGCGCAACACACATAGTCTCAGGCCGCCTTGGCGAGCGCCGCGTGCGCGACGAGCTTGCAGCCAAGAGAAGCATCGGGCACGAGGTAACCACCGTTGCTGGCTTGGCTGCGCGGTTGGCTGGCGGGTTCCTGCGGCCAGCTAGCGCGGCCGAGGTGCGCTCGGCGCTCCAAGAGCCGCCCGTGGCCGAACTGGGGAGCTTGCGGGACCTGGCCGCCATGCCTGGGTTCGCTAGCGCGGCTGCGCGCACCCTAGTCGCGGCGTGGCACGCCAACATCGTCCTCGCCGACCATGCAGGCAAGGGCGGCAGGTGGGCTGAGCTGGCGGCGTTGGAGCGCCACGTGGCAACGGCTTTGGGCGCAGGCGCGCTGCTCCCGAACCAGATCGTCGGCTTGGCACGCCAACGAGCGCACCTGGTGGCAACGCTGACTGGCCCGGTCAAGCTGGACCGGATTTCCGACGTACCGCCGCTCTACCGCGGCTTGCTAGCCGACGTCGCCGGGCACGTCGAAGTCACTTGGCTCGGCACTTCGCAGAGCGCCCCAACGTGGCTGCCGCCAGGCATCAAGTGGTCGGCGGCAAGGCCGGAAACGCCAAGCGTCAGCGTGCTCAGTTGCGCAGATCCGGACCACGAGGCACTTGAGGCCTTGCGCTGGGTCCACGCGCAACTCAGCGCCGGGCGCCGGCCAGAGGAGCTGGCCATGGCCGCCGTTGCCGTTGCCACATACGACGATGCCGTCCTCACGCAGGCCGAGAACGCTGGCATAAAGCTGCACGCTGCCCACGGGTTGCCTGCCATGAATACGGCAAGCGGTCAGGTAACGGCCGCCCTCGCCGACATGCTCGTGAGGGGCCCATCGCAGCAGCGCGTCAAGCGCATGCTGAGCGCTGCGCGCGCCGCTAACGTTGGCCCACTAGCGATCATCCCAGAGACGTGGGCAGATGAGCTCGAGCCGGACGCCTACCTAGTTAACGTGCCGCAGTGGCGGCGCGCCCTCGAGCGGCTAGCCGCCCGCGAACCAGAGCAGGCGTTGATCGTCGAGCGCCTCGTGGCGGACGTAACGCCCGGCCTTGCCGCCGCCGGCAAGGCCGGGCGGTGGCTGAGCGGCAGCGCGGCAGCGCTCTGGCGCCAGGCGCTGGCAGACGGCCCGGTCAGCGTCCTCGAGCAGTCCCTGCAGGATCTGCGCGTCTCGGACGGCGTCGACCCGGCTACCGCGGTGTTGTGGGGTCCGGCGGCCACCTTGGTGTCTTGGCCGCGGCCGTTAACACGCCTTCTTGGACTAGCGTCCAGATCTTGGCCACGCCGCGGGTCGGACGAGGACGCCCTCTTGCCTCAGCGGCTACGGCCGGGGACGGCGTTACGTGAGAAGGGCGTTGCGCAGGTAGATGCCGAGACCTTCTCCACCCTAGTAGCAGGTACGCGCGAGAAGGTAGTGGCGTCGTGGCCGCGGCGTGGAGCAGACGGCCGCGCGCAGGCGCCTAGTCCTCTCCTGGCCGAACTGCACAACCGGCAGGCAAGCAGCGCCCCCGTTGCCGGCGCCATCCACGCCCTCAGCGAAGCCGACCGCCGCGCCTTCCGCCCGTCCGAGCTACGCAGCGACCCGCGGATCGCCATGGCGCGCAGCGCGTACGCCTCGCACTACTCACCCAACCTCACACCTCACGACGGCGTCGTGCGACCACACCACCCAGCCGTGGTTGGCGCGCTTGGCCGCACGCACTCTGCCACCTCGCTCAAGACGCTGCTCCTCGACCCCCACGCCTTCGTCGCCCAGTACGCGCTTGGTTGGCACCGCCCCGAGCCCCAGGGGGACCTCCTGGCGCTCGATCCGGCGGCGCTCGGCACCTTGCTCCACGAGGTGCTCGAGCTAACGGCCAGGCTCTTGGCCGCGGGGGCTCACGGCACGCTGGGCGTTGCCGCCGCCGTTGCGCAGGCGCGCCGCGAGGTGGCGGCCAGGTGGGAGACCGAGCACCCCGTGCCACCCGCCGTCCTCTGGCGCGCTACTTTGCGGGCAGTCGAGGCGTGGGCGCACTGGTCACTGACCTTCGACGACGGCCCAGCCGCCTGGCAGGAGAGCTACGCTGAGGTGCGCTTCGGGTACACGACCTGGGCAGACAACGACGATGAGCGTGCCGCTCTGCCGTGGAGCCAGAACGCCGCAGTCGTTCTCCCCGGCACCGACTTGCGGGTCCGGGGCGTCATCGACCGCCTCGAACTCGATCGCGATGGCATGCGCGTGCGGGTGTTCGACTTCAAGTCAGGCAAGCCGCCCAAGGAAGCTGGAGGGCTCGAGGGCGGCGAGGAGTTGCAGCGCACGCTCTACACCGTCGCAGTGCGCCAATTGCTCGGCGAGGAGTGGGCGGTAGAGGCGATCCTCGTACACCCACGGCATGAAGTCACGCGCTCACTCGCTGACCCTGACGCGTCGATCCTCACCCTCACCGAGTCGGCCACTCTCGCAGTCGCCAATCTCCTGCAAGGCAAGGTCATAGCGGGCCCTGGCCCCAAGTCGCCGTTCGCCGCCACCCGCATCGCCTACCCGGCGTACGGCGTGGGCAACTACCTGGAGACGAAGGCCGAGGCCATCGAGAGCGTGCGCGGTCCGCTCGACGTCGTGTTGGGGCGTGAGGCGTGAGCGGCTGGCTGACAACGCCGCTGTCGGACGCCGCCGCGCGCCGCACGGCACTCACCGACACGGCTCACGGGCTGCTGGTGGAGGCCGGAGCTGGTTCTGGCAAGACCGCCATCCTTGCCGGACGCGTTGCGCTGCTCCTCGCCGAGGGCGTGGCGCCAAGCAGCATCGCCGCGATCACCTTCACGGAACTCGCGGCGGCCGAGCTCGCGGCGCGGGTGCGTGAGTACGTCGCGCAACTCGCATTGGGCGAGGTGCCAACGCCCCTACAGCCCGCGTTCGGCGATGGAGCGCCAACCAGCGCACAACGAGAACGGCTCGCCAGCGCCTTGACCACCCTCGATGAGCTGACGAGCACGACCATCCACGGCTTCGCCCGCGAGTTGACGCTCCCCTACCCCGTCGAAGCAGGCGTCGACCCTGGCGCCACCGTCATCGACGCAGGCGCGGCCGATCTCCTCTTCGACGACGTCTTCGATGCCTGGTTGCGCACCCGCCTCGGCGCCGAGGCCGCTCCTGATGCCGGGCCTGATGCCGACGACCCACTGGCACTGCTCCTCACGCATCCAGCAGCTCCCGGGTTGAAGGGCATCAAGGAACTGGCCCAGCTCATGCGGGCGCACCCAGGCATGCACCTGCCGCCTAGCGCGCTTGAACCGGCCGCTTCCGCCGTACTCGCGGCCGCGGATACGTTCTGCGCCTTGGTCGAGGCGGAGAGTAGCGCACCAGAAAAGCTCACCGAGCTCTCCGCGGAGGTCAGCGACTACGCCGAGAGCCTGCGTGCGTTGCCAAGCGCGACCCACCTCGCCATCGCCGCGGTGGAGCACGAGCCAGGACCTCTGTTCACTACTACCGGTGGCGTCAGGAAACTGAAGGCCAAGGGGGTGTGGGTGAGCGCGGTGCGGTCAACCGGCGCCTCGGCAGCTGACGCGACCGCTAGTTACGAGGTGGTGGCCAACGCCTATCTACTCCTGGACGAGGCCATTACCGCGCTCGCGGCCATGGCCTCCGACCACTTGCTCGGCGTGCTGATGGAGGCACTAGACGAGGTAGTGACCGATTACGCGGAGGCCAAACGGCAGCGGGCGGGTTTGGACTTCGACGACCTCATTGCCAACGCCGCCCGCCTACTGCGGGACAACGAGCAAGTAAGGGTCGAACTGGCGCAACGCTACCTATACGTGCTCGTCGACGAGTTCCAGGACACGGACCCCGTGCAGGCCGAGATCGTGTGGCGCCTTACCGGCGTGGCGCCCACCGTGGGGCAGGCGAGCGACTGGCGCGCCTGGCCGGCCCGTCCCGGGGCGCGCTTCGTGGTTGGCGACCCCAACCAGTCCATCTACCGCTTCAGAGGCGCAGACTCAGGCACCTACAACTCCCTGCGCGCTGGGCTCACGCACGACGACGGTTCCTTGACGCTGCGGTTGAGCAACAACTTCCGCTCGGTGCCAGACATACTGGCGAACGCCAACCAGACTTTCGCCGGCCCGTTGACCGCCCCCGGCCAAGCCGGCTACTCGGACCTCGACGCCCGCCGCCTGCCACTGGCCGGGCCAGCGCTCGTGAGACTGCAAGTCGTAACGCGAGCAGACACTCCGGGGGCGCTCGAAGCACCCGTGGCGGCAGACGGAGCGCCAGTTGCCGCCACGCGCAAGCCAGATCCAGCGATCGCCATCGACGACAAGCGCCGGGCCGAGGCAGTTGCTGTTGCGGCGCTATGCTGCGAGCTCGTCGCCGGCACAAGCGGCCTGCTAGATGGACCGGTCAGTCCAGGTGATATCGCCCTGCTTGCGCCGGGTTACACGGGGCTCGAGCATTACGAACGGGAGCTGGAAGCGCTAGGCCTCGGCGTCGCGAGCCAAGCAGGCAAGGGCTTCTATCGGCGCCAGGAAGTCCAGGACCTCGTCGCGTTGACTGCGGCGCTAGCTGACCCACACAACACGCTCGCGCTTGGCGCCTTCTTGCGCGGGCCCATGATCGGCGTTACGGACGAGGAGCTACTCGACGTAGCTCACGCGCTCGAGCAACGGACCGGTGACGCGCGCCTTACCCTCGCGGTCGACCCGACCATCGTGCCAGTGGCGCGAGTAGCTGAGGTCCTAGGCCGGCTCGCGCCCATAAGCGCAGCGCGCTACGACATGGCGCCGTTCGCCCTGCTAGCGCTCGCCACCGAGGTGCTCGAGCTAAGGCCGGTGCTCGTCGACCGCCACCCTGGCCGTTCCGACCGCGCGCTCGCCAACCTAGGGCGCTTCTTGCAGGGCGCAAAGGCGTACTCATTGCGTGGCCTGCGCGCCTACGCCGATGACGTCTGGGCTGCTTGGCAAGCCGGGGAAGCCGAACTCGAGGGCCGCATCGACGCTGCTGAGGACGCCATCTCCATCACCACCATGCACTCGGCCAAAGGGCTCGAGTGGCGCGTCGTGGTCCCCGTCAGCTCGATGGCGGGCAACGCCGGACCGGGGCGCCCGTGGTTCAGTCCCCACGGCAACCGCCCC
>JBIQMD010000015.1:0-12510 GCA_044463725.1 Truepera radiovictrix | reverse complement strand
CACGCTGGACTGCAAGCCGAACGGGTTGCCGATGGCTATGACCTTCTGACCGACTTGCACTTTGGAGCTGTCTGCCAACTCGAGTGGGAGCGCTTCCGGCGGCATCTTGCTGCCGTCGGTGAGGTGCAGGAGGGCGAGGTCGTAATCCGGGTCGGCGCCAACTACGACGGCGTCGTACTCTTCGTCGACGTTGGCGAACACGACCTTGATGGTGGCCCCGTCCACCGTGGCAACGTCGTTGGTTGCGAGCGCGTCCTTGACGACGTGGTAGTTGGTGATTATCTCGTTCTGACCGATCACGAAACCGGAGCCAGTGCTCTGCTCGACTTGTTGCTGCGGCTGCGTCTGCGGCAGGAGCTGCCTGAACTGCGGCGGCAAGTACGGGAGAATGTCCTGAAACTGGTTCACGCGCGAACCGCGCACTTCTACGTTGACGGCAACGACGCTCGGACCCCACTTAGCGACTATGTCGATCGTGTTCTGCTCGTCTGGTAGTAGGGCAGAAGCGGGTGACGCGGTCGTTGATTGCGCCACGGCCGGCGCGCCAGGATGCCAAAGGGCGACGCCCACCAGCAGCAGAAGCGCGGTGCCGAGGAAAGTGATGTAGCGGCGGTTGGGCACGGTACTCCTCCTAGGTGCTCCCAAGTACCTGGGAGCAGCGCGACGCGCCAACGGCGCTCACGCAACCTAATCAGGCTAGCGCCGACCGGTGAACTTCGCCGTAGATGAGAATGAGCTTCGTGAGGCAACTGACAATCCGCTTCTGCCAGCGCTGAGGCGCTCAAGACCCAGGACGAGCAGCGCACCGAATACCAGTAGCCCAGTCAACAGGAGCGCTATGCCAGCGCTCCCAGTAGCCCACGGCCAGGTCGCTGCGCCCGCTTCCGTGACGTACGGCCAGACCTTGTAGAGACTGCCGACCATGAAGCCGGTGAGTAGCGCCAGCATCGGGTCGTGCCAGCGCCTGAGGAGGAAAGCGAGGAGGCGTGCGAAGGAGAGGAGGCCTACGACCGCACCGAGTCCGATAGGTACGATCACCCCGAAGTCAAAGCGCGCCAGGCCCGCCAGGGCGAAGTCGTACTTGCCTAGCAGCACGAGAACGAAAGCTCCGGAGATGCCAGGGAGGACCATGGCGCAGATGGCGACGAAGCCCGCGAAGAACAGGAAGGCCGCGCCGTCGGGCGTCTCCACTGGCGTTCTCGTAACTACGAGGACGCCTAGGAACGCCCCGCTGACCAGGGCCAACCAAGCGACCGGCCCCCAGCGCTTTACGTGCCTGCCGACCACGATGGCCGAGGCCGCAACGAGGCCGAAGAAGAACGCGAGCACGTGATTAGGGTAGGTGGAAAGCAAGTAGCCGATCAGGCGCGAGAGGACGATGAGCGAGGTAGCGATGCCAGCTACGAGAGGGAAGAGCAGCGCACCGTTCATGGCGCGGAAAGCGGCAACGAGGCGGCCACGAAGTAGCGCCCTGAGGAACTCCGGCCGCGTTAGGGAGCCGAGCGACTCCAAGAGGCCGCCGTAAACGCCGAGGATGATGGCTACGGTGCCGCCGCTCACCCCTGGGATCATGTCTGCCATGCCCATCACTACGCCCTTGACGTAAGTGGTGCCTACATTGGCTAGGCCACCAGCCGCTACGTTAGGTTCCTCGGGCTCTGCGGCGGGGTTGTGTGACGCCGAATTAGTGTCGTGCACGCAGGGGATAGTAGCATGCTGCCCCTAGCGCGCCCGCCGCGGGGCGCCTGTCCGCCTGCCATGCGGTAGCCTGATGGCCGGGAGTGGTATGAGCGATTCGTCAGTCCAGGCACACCTTGACGAGGTACTAGACGACTTGGGCGTAGAGCGTGCGACCTTGGAGGAGTTGGCTTCCAACCTCCTGTGGCGCATCGGCCGGCTTGCTGATGACGGCCCAGTGACCGTGCGGGTCGGGTTGGCGTCGAGCGCCGAGCTGTTCCAAGACCTCCCGCGCCTGCGTGGGGCTGGCGACGCCGAGATCGAAGCTGCCGTGCACGAGGGTAGCGTACGCGTCGAGTGGGTTGGCCCGCGCCCGAAAGTCGAGCGTTGACACCAAGCCCCTCCCAGCAGGCGCATGCGGTTCACGACGTCCCGTCAGGGCAGTTGCGCCTCGAACACGACATCGCTTTCAGTATCTTGGTCGCCCTGGGTGAGGCAGATGCGCAGGCGTTCGTGCGCGACGTTGCGCGCTCGCTGCAGCACGCCGATTTCCTGACCGCACTGACGGTCACGCCCGGCGGCCCGCCAACGGTGAGTGCCGAGCTGCCCGTCAACGCCGCCATGTTCGGCATGCGCAGCCTGCCGTTCGAGAGTGGCCTGCTGCTAACGCCCGCAGGAGCTCAGCTTGCGCCGCGCCGCCTCGCCCCGAGCGGCAGCGGTTGGGCTGAGGTAGGGGGTGAAGCGACGGTCGTTGGCGCCGGCCAGGCGGAGAGTCGCCTCGACTACACGTTCGCCGTTGCCGTAAACCTTGTGACGCCTAGCTCAGAGCACTGGGGCACCCGCGCCCTCTTGAAGATGGTCGAGTTGACTGCAGCGAGCGTACTGCGCAGGGTGTTGGAACGTTTCCCGCGCGCCATCGAGGCGGCAGCCAACGAGGCAGTAGCTGGAGTTCGGGCGCCCGACCTGCACTAGCAGGGTTACGCGCCGTGAGGCGCCTACTTGCCAACGCAGAAGCGCGCGAAGATGCTCGCGAGCGTCTCGTCCGTAACGGCTTGGCGTCCGGTTACGGCGCCGAGGGCTTGAAGAGCGTCATGCAAGTCGAGCGCAGCGAGATCGTGACCGCCAAGCTCGGACTGCTGCGCGGAGCGTAAGGTGGCGGCCAGCGCCTCCGTCAAAGCGGCAACGTGGCGTTCGTTGCCGATCCATACCTCTGCCCCTTGCGCGGCACCAACCAGCTCCTCGACTACCGCCGCCTTCAACTCGGTGAGTCCGGCGCCGGTCTCGGCGGACACTCGCATGGGCGGCCTCCCGCCCTGGTCAGGCGCTACATCCTCTAGCGGCCAGACGCTTCCGAGGTCCTGCTTGGTGACGACGACGATGGTGCGGTCCCGCTTCACGCTGGCAAGCAGGTCGCGGTCGGCTTCAGTGACTGCCACGGAGCCGTCGATGAGGAGGAGGCGGAGGTCAGCTTGCGCGCCGATGCGCCTTGCCAGCTCGACGCCGCTCGCCTCGACGTGGTCCCCTGCGGTACGGATGCCAGCCGTGTCTATCGCTACGAGTGGCACGCCGCCGAGGCTAAGTGGCGCCTCGAGGTAGTCCCGCGTCGTGCCTGGCGTTGCGCTCACCAACGAGCGCTCGTAACCGAGGAGCGCGTTGAGCAGGCTCGACTTGCCCGCGTTGGGCAACCCGAGGAGCGCTAGGCGCGCGCCCTGTCTGCTCAACCGCCCGGCCTCCGCCGTTGCGAGCAGGGCGCGCAAGTTGCCTGCCGCGCGGGCGAGTGGCGCGCCGAGTTCGTGTTCCGGCACGCCTTCGTCCGGGTAGTCGAAGTTGGCTTGGACGGCGGCGTAGGCGTCAAGCAAGTCACTTTGCACCTCCCCCAGGCGCGTGCCGAGCGCGCCGCTCAGCCCGAAGGCCGCGTTGCGCCTTGCGGCGTCCGTCTGTGCCTCCACTACGTCCATCACGCTCTCCGCTTGGACGAGGTCGAGGCGGCCCGCTAGGTAGGCGCGGAGGGTGAACTCGCCCGGACCCGCCAGGCGCGCCCCTTGCGCAAGGCAGGCGTCCAGGGTGGCGCGGAGTACGGCCGCGCCGCCGTGCGTCTGGAGTTCGACCACGTCCTGGCCGGTGTACGAGCGCGGCGCGCGGAAGGTAAGAAGCAGCCCCTCGTCGACGAGGTCGTCCGCGGCCACCACCGCGCCGTACACGACGCGGCCGGCTGGCCGCGCGCTTGGCGCAACACCGCGCTTGGGCTTGAAGACGGCGTCCGCCACCCTGAAGGCATCGGGGCCAGAGACGCGCACTACGCCGATGGCGCCAAGCCCAGCTGCGCTGGCGATGGCGACGATGGTGTCGTCACTTGGTGGGAGAGTTGCCACGCCACATGCTCGCATCTCAGGCGCGCCTGGAGGGTAGGGCGGGCGCTCGCGCCCGCTGGTACAATCCTCGCCACCGCGCACCACGAGCGCAACTCCGGAGGTTCAGTGGACACCATCCTCGCCCTGCAGCGCTTCGCCTCCCCAGGCCTTGACCGCTTCATGCTCTTGGTCACCGATTTGGGCTCGCAAGAGGCCTACACCGTCCTGCTCGTCCTTGGGTACTTGGCGGTGGACGCTGCGTTCGGTCGCCGGCTTGGCGTCGTGTTCCTCGCCGGGGCTTACCTCAACGACCTCGTCAAGGTGCTCGTAGCCGAGCCGCGTCCGTTCGTGGTCGACCGGTCGGTCGCGCGGAGCGCCGCGGCCATTGCGACGGCGCCGGGGAGTTCGTTCCCATCTGGTCACGCGCAGTCGGCGGTCATCTTCTGGGGGCTCGCTGCGCTGCAGTTCAGGCGGCTGTGGTTCTGGGTCGTCGCCGCTGTGCTCGTGGTGCTGATCGCGCTCTCGCGCGTGTACCTCGGCGTGCACTTCCCACGCGACGTGTGGGGCGGCCTAGCTTTCGGTTTGGTCATCGTGCTCGTGTCGTTGCTTCTCAGGCGCTTGGCCTTCAACCCCGGTTTGGTGGCGACGTTGGCGCTGGGTCTAGTGGTGCCGTTCGCGCTCCACCTCTTGGTGCCGACGCCTAACTCTAACGTCTACCTCAGTGTCGCTTCCGCGTTCATCGTCGGCCCGGCCATCGTTACCCACCGCGCGAGGGGCAGCGTGATCGTTCGCCTGCTGATGAGCCTGGTCGGCCTCCTGCTCGTCGCCGTCGTCATGACTGCCAGTTCAGCGCTCATGCCTGAGGAGCTCAAGCGCGGAGCGCTAGGCGGGTACGTTCGCTACTTCGTCATCGGCCTCACTGGCACCCTGTTGGCGCCGCTCGTCTGCCGGGCGCTGCGCCTTAGCGGTGGGCCTGTGGTGGCGGCCAGCGCCTCGAAGAACCTCTGATACCGTGGCGCCGCAAGACCTACCCGGACCTACTAAGCGTCGCCTGCGGCTGACGCTCGAGTTCGACGGCACCGACTTCTACGGCTGGCAGCGTCAAGCGTTCGGCGAGCGCACCGTTCAGGCCACGCTCGAAGCGGCGTTCGCCGCTCTCCCCGGCGACCACTCTGCCGTGCTGGCGGCCGGCCGCACCGACGCTGGGGTGCACGCCCTCGCCATGGTCGCGCACGTTGACACGACCTCGACCATCCCGGAGGCCAAGTTGCGCCTCGCTCTCAACGCCCACCTACCACCCGACGTTGCGGTAATCGCGCTGACGGCGGCGGCGCCTGACTTCGAGGCGCAGTTCGACTGTCTCTACCGCCGCTACGTCTACCGCATGCGGGTAACGCGTGACGACCCACGAGCGGTGGCCATTCAACGCGACAGGCTGCTTGCCGTGCACTGGCGCCCCGACCTCGCCGCCATGCAGGCGGCGACCAGGCACCTCCTTGGCACTCACGACTTCGCTAGCTTCGCAACGCAGGAGACGCGCACCACCGTGCGGACCGTTCACCTCTGCGAACTGCGCGAGGAGCGCGGCGAGGTGCGCCTGCACATCGCGGCCGACGGGTTCTTGCGCAACATGGTGAGGACCATCGTCGGCACGCTGCTGTGGGTCGGGCGCGGCAAGCTGCACCCAGACGACCTACCTGGACTGTTGGAGGCGAAGGACAGGCAACTCGCTGGACACAACGTCGGACCACAGGGCCTCTACTTCGTCGAGGCAGGTTACGCCCCTTGGGACGCTGAGAACTCGGAGCGCGCCGCGGCAGCCCTAGTGGTGTGAGACGCGGTGCCAGGACCGCCGCCGCGGGGCGCCCAACGTATACTTTGGGGCATGAGCATCAGAATCCGGCCGCTGGTAGACGCGGACCTTGACGCCGCCATGGCGATCGACGCGGGTTACGCGGCGGCTCACGGAGTGCAGCCTGTCGCCAACTTGGCCGCGCTGCGCTTCTTCGAGCGCAGTGGTCACTCGTTCGTCGCCGAACTGATCGACGAAGCGGGCACCACGAGCGCGACGGGTTTCGTCCTCGCCCAGGCCATCTGGTCAGGTGAGCGCCCGACCGTCCACGCGGCACGCTTGGCCGTGGCGGGCCAGGCGGCCGCCGCAGCCAGCACTGGCCTCGTGAAGGCGCTAGTGAAGAGCGCGTACGACTCCGGGGTTTACGACCTCTACTTCCGCACCCCGGCCTCCGACGTTGCGCTTCGCGATGCCCTTGCCGCCGAGGGCTACTTGCCCGACGACCACGTCACCCTCCAGCTCGTCCTAGGGACGCGCGGGCAAGGCTGGGCGGACGGCCGCCGTGCCTGACGAGGTGGCACGCGTCCTGATGGGCGTACGCGGCATGGACACGGATCCTGCCCGCGAGCGCGTGATGACGACGCTCCGCGAGGTGCCCGGCGTGCTCGAGGTGGCACCGGCCGACGCTGAGCGCGTAGCCGTCGAGTACGACCCGACGGAAGTGACGGCCATGGACCTCATCAGGGCCCTCAGGCGCATCGGCTTCCTGGCCGGCATGGAGTGATGCGGCCGCGGCTTGCCGGGCCCGTCCGGTAGAATGATCCACGAACACTCCGCGGGCACGGGGCTCGCCGAGACCGGCCCCCGCCAACCCGCGCCAGGAGGACTGAGGCATGGTCGACGAGAACACGCGCCCACCCGAGGCGCAGACGCCAGCAGGGGCGGAGCCCGAGACGGGCGATCTGAAGAAGAAAGCCACTGCCAAGGGCGTACCGAACATCCTCGGCCAGTTCGGCAAAGCGAGGCCAGAAGCCAAGGACCGCGCCGTCGATCAGGTTCGTGTCTCGGACGGCGCACTGGCCAGCATCATCGGGCTTTCAGCCCACGAGGTTCCAGGCGTCGTCGGTATGGCGCCGGCAAGCATGTCTGAGGGGCTAAGGCGCCTCCTCGGGGCACGCCAGGTAGACGAGGGCGTAGTCATCGAACACCCGAAGGGCGAGAAGCACGCCGACGTCGACCTGCACGTCGTCGTCGCGTACGGCGTCAACATCCCGGTCGTTGCGGACTCCGTTCGCGAGCGTGTCAAGTACGCCGCGCTGCACTACGCGGGCATCACGCTAGACGTCGTACGGGTGCGCGTGGTTGGAGTGAGTCGTGGCTGACCGGGCCGGCACCACCGCCTGGACCGCGCACGCACTCGCTAAGGCATTCCTCTTCGCCACGGAATGGCTCGGCGTTCATGTCGAGGAAGTCAACGCACTCAACGTCTACCCGGTGCCGGACGGCGACACCGGCACGAACATGCACCTCACGCTGCAGTCCGTGCGGCGCCAGCTCGTGGCTGACAACCCGGAGCGGATGGAGCAGGTGGCGCGGGCCCTGTCGTACGGGTCGCTCTTGGGCGCACGCGGGAACTCGGGCGTCATCCTCTCACAGGTGCTCAAGGGCTTCGCTGACAGCATCAAGGGCCGCAAGGTGATCGACGCGCCCGCCCTATCTGAGGCGCTCCTCTGCGGTTCGGAGTCGGCTTACGCCGCCGTCATGAAGCCCGTCGAGGGCACTATCCTGACGGTCGTGCGGGAGTCGGCTGCGGCGGGGGAGAAGTACCTGCTAGGGGCAGCCGACGCCGCCACCAACGGCCACGGGGTTACCCCGGTTGCCCTCTTGAAAGTCGTGCTAGCCGCCGGTCACAAGTCGCTCGAGCACACGCCCGAGCTCCTCCCCATCCTCAAGCAAGCCGGTGTAGTGGACGCAGGCGGCCTCGGTTACCTCCACGTGCTCGACGGTCTGCTTGCCTACTTCGAGCAGCGCGACCTGCCGCCCCCGCCCGTCGTCGAGCGCCGCGCGCAGGACCAGTTCGAGGAGGAGGCGTACGGTTTCTGCACGGAGTTCCTCCTGGCCGACGTCAAGGAGCCGACGAGCACCATCCGCGACCTCGTCGCGCCGTTCGGCGACTCGCTACTCGTGGTCGGAGCTGAGGGGTTCGTCAAGGGCCACATTCACACCGAGGAGCCGGAGAAGCTCCTCGCCACCGTCGCTCGCTTCGGCCGCATGGTGCGCTCGAAGGTCGAGGACATGAGCGAGCAGCACTCAGAGATCCTCGCCGACGTAGACGCCGCGCACGCCGAGCCGCCACGCAGCGCCGCCGTAGCTGTGGCGAACGGTTACGGCGTCACCCGTGCCTTCCGCAGCCTCGGCGTTCGCGTCGTCGGTGGCGGTCAAACGGATAACCCATCCGTCGAGGACATCGCCGACGCCGTGCGCAGCGTCGGCGCGCGCAGCGTGATCGTCATGCCCAACAACAAGAACGTCATCATGGCCGCAGAGCGCGTAGGTGAACTCGTACCTAACAAGGACGTGCGGCTGCTGCGCACGCGCACGCTCGGGCAGGGCCTGGCCGCCGCGGTGCTGTTCCAAGAGAACGCCGACCCTGACGAGCTCTACGAGGAGATGGAGGCTGCGGCGCAGAGCTCCCTCACCCTCGAGGTCACGCGCGCCAGCCGCGACGCGGAGATCGACGGCGTTGCCACCCGCGAAGGTGACGCCATCGGCTTGGCTGACGGCAAGCTCGTCGCTGCCACCGCAGACGCGGAATCGTGCCTCCTAGCCATGCTCGAGGGGCGCGCTGACGACTATGGGGTAGCCACGCTCTTCCACTCGACGGAAGCCACGCCCGAGCGCGTCGCCGAGCTCTTGGCGCACATCAAGGTCGCCCACCCAGACCTCGAACTCGAGTACCACCCTGGTGCGCCAGATCTCTACGCTTACCTCATGATCCTCGAGTAGCTCATTGGTTCATGGGCGCTTCATTAAGGCGCCATGCGAATGCGTCCATTAGGTGAGAGCCGCCCTGGCTTAGAGTGCTAGACGGAATAGTTCGGAAGGAGGCAACCCATGAAGCGCTTCAACTTCGTTCTTGTGGCCGCCCTCACGGCCACGCTCGTACTAACTGCCTGTGACATCACCATCACTCCGGCCGGGCCGCCGCCGCCAGATGAGACTGGCCGCGCGGGCACCGATCCCGCTGCCACAGTCTGGTCGGGCACCGTTCCGGCTGGCGGCGCAGTCATCTTCGAACTTGACGTGCCAAGCACCGTGAGCGACAATTTCGACGTCATCTACCTCGAGCTGAACTCGAACCTCCAACTCGAGCTGCGAAACCCCAACAACTACAACATCGTTGCTACCAGCTCCGGACCTAGCTTCTTCGCTAGTGGCATTGGCGGGCTGGCCACGGCCGGTGTTGACCTCGACACTCAGGCGATCGGCACCGCGACTGCTTGCCGCGGCAGCTGCATCATCATCCCAGGGCCATCGGCGCGCAGCTTCTACGCCCGCGTCGTCAACAACTCCGGCACCGGCGCCGCCACCAGCCTCTACTTCTACGGTGACGCCGAGCAGGACACGAACGAACTGAACGATACGATCGCCAACGCGACTACGTTTGCCGTTCTTTCGGACGCGGGTAATACGGGCGCCATCGAGCTCCTCAATGACGTCGACTACTTCTGGATGAATGGCAGCGGCACCGTGCAGTTCTCTACCGCGACGGGTAACCCCGTCGGACTGCGCCTCGACTTGCTCAACGCGGCCGGGGTCGTCATCGGCGGATTGAGTGGCCCAGGCAACCTAAACGTCGTTGGTGGCGATTACCTGCGGGTGTCGTCAGGCAACGGTCGCGCCGGTGCACCTGCTACCAGCCAGTACACGCTGCTCGGCCAACCGTGATTCCTAGCGGGCGTTAGCCGCACCTCTCACATCGTCCACGCATGGGCCGGTAAACTCGGCCCATGCGTTCTTTCGTTAGCTCGTTCCGCGCGAGGCGCGTGCTGCTCGCGCTAGTCGTCGTTGGTTTGACGGCGGGCGCGCACGCTCAGGTCTGCCAGGCCGAACTAACGGCGGCGTTCCCACCCGAGGCCCTGAACAGCGTCCCGACCGGGATCGATGCGGCTGTGGTGTTACGCCGCGCCGTTGAACTCGTCGAGCCAGCGTTACCCCCGCTGCAGTACGACAAACCCGTTCCAGTAGACACGACCGACCCCAACTATCAGACCGTCAAGTACCTGGTCGAGCGCAAGCTCCTGCCTTCGGCTTGGACCGCCGGGGAGCTCGACTCCAAGACGTGGGCGAGCATGCTCGACACGTTCCTCAAGTGGTACCGCCTACCGGCGTCCGGCGTGGACGCTCCTGGCGACGTCGCGGCGCTGGTCGACGACATGAGCCGCGTGCTCAGCAGCGTCTCGCACGCCATCCGCCCGGCTGCGCTGTTGGCGACCGACCCTAAAGACAGTGGTCGCACCTCGTTCTGGGCCATCATCTGGAATTGGACGGTCTACCCGCGGCTGTTGGTGGTGCGACCGGACCCTGAGGCCGGCACGCGGCCAGCAGACGCGCTGGCGGCGCTATCGAACTGCGCGGTGCACATCACGGCGTACATCTCTGCGCCGGAAGACTCGGCAAAGAGCCTGTTCCTGTCGCACAACGACTCGCGCATGTACGTAGTCTCTAGCGTGCCAAGCAAGAACGGCTTCTGGCCGTACGAGGTAGCCGCTGGCGAGGAACTCTCCGCCTTCGCCTTCGATCTTCCTGACTTGAGCGGTGTGCGGCTCTACGCCGCCGTGTTCGACGGGCCATCCGCCGGGTTCGGCACGCTACTTGGCCTCTTCTGGAACGTCAGAACGAACCTCGCCCCGACCACGTTCATGAGCTACTTGAGCACGCCCTAACCAGGCAGGTTCAAGCGCGCCCGATCGCGTGGTTGAGGTCGGCGCGCATGCTGGCTGTCGCCGCTCGCGCCGCCGCGCCTACCTCCGCCAGGGTCGCAGCCGCCGCGTCGGGGTAGGTGAGGCTCCGGCTGGCGTTGACTACGGCGCCCCAGCCGTTCGCGTCGAACGCCGCCGCTGCGTCCTCTGCGCTGCCGCCCTGTGCGCCGTAACCAGGGACGAGTAGCAGGCTGTGAGGTAGCCGCGCGCGGAGTTTGCGCGTTGCCGCTGGGTGAGTTGCGCCTACGACGGCGCCGAGGGAGGTGTAGCCGCGACCGTCCTGGGGCAAGCTAGCGGCGCGCGCCGTGAGTTCGTCAGCGAGGTGGGCATAGAGCCGCTGACCCTCCGCCAACTCCAGCTCCTGCAAGTCCGCGCTCCCTGGGTTAGAGGTGCGTACGAGCACGAACAGGCCGCGGCCACCGGCCTCGGCCGCCGTGATGAACGGCTCGAGGGTGTCGAGGCCGAGGTATGGGTTGACGGTGAGGGCGTCAGCCGCCAACTCGCCCTCCGTCAAGTAGGCCGCGGCGTAAGCCTCGGCGGTGGAGCCGATGTCGCCGCGCTTGGCGTCGAGGATCACGGGCAGGTCGAGGCTGCGGGCGTGACCGATGACGCCAGCTAGCGCCTCCATGCCGGGCAGGCCCAGCGCCTCGAAGAACGCAGATTGCGGTTTGCAGCACGCCACCAGGTCATGAGTAGCGTCCAGGACGGACACCAAGTAGCGTTTGATGGCGGCGGCGGTAGCGGCCTGGCTGGCTAGCCCCGCGGTCAGTTGGTGGGCGTTGGGCCGCGGGTCGAGGCCGAGGCACACGACGGAGTTGGCTGCTCGTGCCCGCGCTGCTAGGCGCGCGCCGAACGTGTCGGCGCGCGCGTGACTGTTTGACGCGGCTGGTGAGGGGCTCAGGCCTGCACCGTAGCGTCGCGCCCGTGGCAATGCTTGTACTTCTTGCCACTACCGCAAGGGCAGGGGTCGTTGCGGCCCACCTTGTCAATGGCCCGGATGGGGGAGGTCGGGCCGCTGCCCCTTGCGGGGGCAGCGCCACCGCGCGCGCCGCCAGCCACCGCAGTCAGGCCGCCGCCATCGTCAGAGGCGCTGTACTGCACCGGCGCCTGGCGTTGCGCGCGGCGTTCGAGGCGCTGGTCGACGTTCACCTGAACGCGGAAGAGGAGCTTCGCGACGTTGAGGCGGATGTTGGCGTTCATCTCCTCGAACAGGTTGTAGCCCTCGAAGGCGTACTCCTGCAACGGGTTGCGCTGGCCGTAACCGCGCAGGCCGATGCCCTGGCGCAGCACGTCCATGTTGTGGAGGTGCTCCTTCCAGTGCTGGTCGACGACCTGCAGCACGATGAAGCGCTCGAGTTCGCGTAAGAGCGGCGCGCCGAGCTCCTCCTCACGCGCCTGGTAGGCGGTTTCCATCAACTCGACGAGCTCGTCCGTCACTTCGTCCGGTTGCTTGCCGCGGTACTGCTCGAAGTCGACGGTCTCGAAGACGGGTACGGCGTCTGCCAGCGACACGCGCAGGGCAGGCATGTCCTGCTCCTCGGGCTCCAGTTCGGGGTTGAGGTAACGCTGCACCTGGGCGTCGATGTAGCTGGCGATCATCTCCTGCACGTCGTCGGACATGTCGTTGCCGAGGAGCACCTCGCGGCGCTGGTTGTAGATGACCTCGCGCTGCTTGCTCATGACGTTGTCGTACTCGAGGAGCTGCTTG
>JBIQMD010000014.1:0-12793 GCA_044463725.1 Truepera radiovictrix | reverse complement strand
GGTCGGCACCGGCTACGAGTGCGGTATCAGCCTCCAGAACTACGACAACGTCCAAGAAGGCGACATCATCGAGGCGTACGAGATGGTCGAGGTTCCGGCGGTCTGATGTTCCGGCGGGGCAAGGGCGCCTTCATGCGCACGCGCGGCGCCGGGTGGCTACGGTCACGCCGTTGGCCGCTCGCGCTAGCGCTCCTCCTTACCCTCCTCCCCTTGCACGCCTTGCCGCCCCGCGCCGCCGCTCACGCGGCCGGTGCGGAGGGCGCCATGGGCGGTCGTGTGCTCATCATGGTCGAGAGCGGCGTCAGGTTACCGGCGCCAGCTCTCGGCCTCCTGCTCCTCCTGCCCCCCGTGCCTGTCGCCACGCGCCGTGCGGATCGGCGTTCGCCACGCTGCGCCGCGCCGCCGCCTGCCACTGCACCGAGGCGCACGCGGCTCGTCGAGCTAGGGCGCTTGACTCTGGAGGGCGGCTGACGAGTGTGTCACCCTCGTCCATCCCCAACGACGTCCTAGTTTCGCAACACCTTTTGGAGCCTGATGTCCAACCGTTTAACCACCGGTCTCGTACTGATCGCGCTGATCGTCGCGTCGATCCTCTACATATGGCGGCCTTGGAATCCGTCCGAGCCATCTCTCAAGCTAGGTCTCGACCTGCAAGGTGGCCTGCGCGTAACGCTCGTTTCGGACACCCCCAACCCGTCGGCCGAAGACCTGGCGACGGCCCGTAACATCGTCGAGAACCGCGTCAACCAGTTCGGCGTCTCCGAGGCACTCGTTGCCACGGCAGGCAACGACAAGATCGTCGTCGAGTTGCCTGGCCTGACGTCGGCCGACCAGGAGCGCGCCCTTGACCTTATCGGTCAACAGGCCGTGCTCGAGTTCCGCATCGTCAAGTCGGAGTTCAACGCGCTGCCAACCGAGGCCCTCACCCTCGACGACCTCGACCCGGTGGCTTTCACTGGTGAGATCGTGCAGACGGCCACCGCGCAGTTCCAGCAGTCACCAGGAGCGGCTAGCGGCCCAGTAGTGACATTCGAGATCCGGCCAGGTGACGCGCAAGCGTTCGGCAACTTCACCGGCAGCAACGTCGGCCGCCGCATGGCCATCGTGCTTGACGGCCGCATCATTACGGCGCCAACGCTGCAGTCGCGCATCTCGGACTCCGGTCAGATCACGGGCGTAGGCACCCTCGACGAGGCAACTGACATAGCCGTCGTGCTCCGCAGCGGTAGCTTGCCGATCAACCTCAAGGTAGACGAAGTCCGCTCGATCGGGCCGACGCTCGGTCGTGACTCGATCAACAAGGGCGCCACCGCCGCCATCGTCGGCAGCGTGCTCGTCATCGTTTCCATGCTCCTCTACTACGGCCCCCTCTTCGGCGGGGTCCTCTCGTTCGGCGTCATCCTCGCCATGCTCTTCATCTTCGGGGTGCTCGCCGCGCTCGGCGCCGCCCTGACGCTGCCCGGCCTCGCCGGTCTGGTCCTGACCATCGGCGCGGCGGTCGACGGTAACGTCATCTCGTTCGAGCGCATCAGGGAAGAGTTGCGTGAGGGGCGCGGCCTCAAGGCCGCCATGAAGCGCGGCTTCTCGAACTCCCTCTCGGCCATCATCGACGCGAACATCACCACCTTGCTCGCAGCGCTAGCCCTCTACCAGTACACGACGGGCCCTGTGCGCGGCTTCGCCATCACCCTCGCCGTCGGCATCGTGGCGTCGGTGTTCGTGAACATCGTGGTCGTGCCTTACGTCCTCGGCCTGTTGACCAACAAGAACCAGCGCACCTACATGTGGTCTGGTTGGGAAGTCAGGGGCCTGCACTTCGTCGAACGCGCCCGGCCGTTGGTCTTCACCACCGCCGCGCTCGCCGTGGCCGCCATCATCTACGTGTCGATTCAGGGCCTCAGTCTCTCCACCGACTTCACGGGCGGCTCCAACGCCATCCTCGACGTGCCAACGAGCGTGTCGACTAGCGAGGTCCGCACGGCCATCGACGAACTGGGCATACCAGGCGTTACCGGTGAGGGCGCAACGGTCGTCGAGTCGAGCGAAGCTGGCACGACCCTGACGCGCCAAGTGTCGGTGCGCGTGGGCCTTGGCGACTCGGCACAGGCGGCGACGGATGAGTTCGCCAACAACTTGGCCGCTGCCGTCGGCGGCACCAAGCTCTCCTCTGACTTCGTAGGCCCATCGGTCGGCGCCGACCTACGCCGCGGCGCGATCCTAGCGGTCGTCATGGCGCTCTTGCTCGTGCTCGTCTACGTAGCGTTCCGCATCTGGCCCAACTGGGTGGTCGCCCTCGCAGTCGTGCTGGCTAGCGCCCACGACGTTGCCATCACGCTTGGGGTGCAGGCGCTCCTCGGCATCGAGTTCTCCATCCCCGTGCTCGCGGCGCTCCTCTTCGTGATCGGCTACTCCCTCAACGACTCGATCATCATCGCCGACCGCATCAGGGAGAACGTCCGCGTCATCCGCGACAAGCCTTACCGCGAGATCGTCAACCTGGCCGTCAACCAGACCCTCACGCGCACCGTTGCAACCGCAGGCACCACGCTCCTGCCCGTCATCGCGTTGCTCATCTTCGGTGGCAGCGTGTTGCGCGGCTTCAGCGTGACGTTGCTAGTCGGAATCGCCGTCGGTACGTTCTCGAGCATCTTCCTGCTCTCGCCAACCATCGTGTGGGTGCGCGAGTGGCAGCAGAAGCGCATCGCCAACAACGGCGGCAGCCGCGGCAGGCGCACCGCCAAGGCCTAGTAGCCTAGCCACTACCGCTCGGTCTGCGGGCGCAACCACCGAGGTTGCGCCCGCACGTTCGTGGGGCATTACCGTCAGGGAACGCTTAGCAAGTACTGCCTGAGGAACTCGCCCTCGAACGACACCACGGCCCGCCATTCGCCCGGCCGCAGCGCCACGTCTGCAGGCAGTTCGAAGGCCAAAGTCGACCCGTTCGCGTCGAGTTCCAGCCACGCGCTCTCCGATGCCGCTTCGCGCCCATCAGGGCCTAGCCACTGCACCGCCAGCCACCCAGCGCTTGGCAAGTCGAGCACGGCAATGTCTAGCCGGGGCCGCCCATTCTCCCCTAACGTCAGGGCGCTGGCGCCGGTGAGGCGCGTTGGGTGAGGTTCAGGCATGCCGTCGGCTGGCACTAGTGGAATGTAGAGCGGCCGGCAGGCCGTCGTTAGTGCGGTCGTCAGCAGCAGCGTCACCCCGAGCGTTACTGCCGTCGACCTGATGCGGCCGCTCACTTGACGCCACCCAACAAGGCAAGCGCGGCGAGTGCAAGCGGCGCGGTCTCGGCCCGCAAGATGCGCGGGCCAAGTGTCACCGCCTTCGCGCCACGCGCCACTAGCGCCTCGACTTCACTAGCCGACAGGCCGCCCTCCGGGCCGGTGATGAGGGTCAACGGCTCGAGAGGGTCTGCAACCGCCAATGTTCCGGTCGCCCCTGGGTCGGCCACCACTGCCGAACCGCTCCAAGTCAGGTCGGCAAGGGGCCGCGGCACCGCGATCTGCGGCACCCGCGCCCTGCCGCTCTGGCGGGCTGCCTCCTCCGCCACGCGTTGCAGGCGCAGCAGTTTCGCGTGAGACAAGTCGCTTACATCGGCGTGGCGCGTGGTCAGCAGCGCGAAACGCATGACCCCCAGCTCCGTGCATTGGCGTACGACGTCAGCGAGCTTGTCCCCCTTGAGGAGGGCGAGGGCGACGGTCACGTCCCGTTGCGCCTCCGCCTGGCTTGGTTGGGGTCGGTTCAAGGTGAGGACGACGCCGTCGCGGTCGACTGCGGCGACGCTGCCATCCGCCACGTTGCCTATGCCATCGAACGCCTCGATCGGAGCACCCGGCTTGAGGCGCAAGACGTCACGCAGGTGGTGCGCCTCGGGGCCGCGCAGCGTGACCTCGCCAGCGCCCAACTCGGGCACGAGCACGCGATTGACTCTCAAGGCGCCTCCGTTACCTCGAACTCGAGAAGGAGCCACTCCCCCGCCGCCAACTCCCCCACCAGCGTTGCGCTTGGCGGCGCGGCCTCGACGACCAAGTGGCGCCTGCTGGCGAGGATGCCGGTGAGGATGATGCGACCTCCGACCAGCACGCGTTTCACGTAGTCCGCGAAGAGGCTCTGGTGCAGTTCGGCGTAGAGGTTGGCCACGAGCACGTCGACGTGCCCGGGTGCACCGGCAACCTCAAGAGTGCCAGCAGCGAAGCGCGCCCGCGAAAAGTTGAGGCGAGCGTTCTCACGCGCGACTGCCACGGTGGCGGCGTCGATGTCGACGCCGTAGGTGTGCTCTGCCCCGAGCCGGTCGGCCGCCAAAGCCAGCAGACCGCTGCCTGCACCAACGTCGAGCACCGTGCGGCCAGTTAGCTCGATCCGAGCGAGGGCCTCCAGCGCCATGCCCGTCGTCTCGTGGTGGCCACTGCCGAAGGCCGCGCCCGGATCTAGCCACAGCACCATCTCGCCTGCCGCCAACTCGACTTTCGCGTGAGTTGGTGCCACCACCAACTGCCCGAACTTGACGGGCGCGAGCGTCTGCTGGTACTGGGCGACGTAATCGGTGTCTGGCAGCTCCAGCCAGGTGCCCGCCAAGGGCAGCTCGCGTTGAGTCTCGAAGTACGCGATGACGGCGACGCCGTCGATGTCGTCGTCTTCTTGTATGCCAAGGCAGCCCAGGTCCCAGAGCGCAGCCAACTCCGGTGATTCGCCAGTCAGGCCAACGATCTTGAACGCTTTCAAGCGGTGACCTTGGCTCGCGCCAAGCGGCCGTCGCGCGTGACGATCTCGAAGCCCAGGCGCTCGCCTTCGAGGAGGTAGAACTCGATGTCCGCCGAGCGCGTGCCGTTGCCGATGCTGCGGCGCGTGTAATCGCCGGTTGCAGTCAGGATCATGGTCTCTGCGAGACAGGCTGGTACGTTGCCGTCGCCGAAGCGCAGGTCTATGCGGCTGCGCATACTGCCTGGTGGCCTTACAACGCCGCCAGGAACGAGTTCAACGCCGGGCACATCGCGAACGCTCTCGTCGACGTCGACTGGTCTACCGAGGTCGTAGATCCACGCACCCGGTTTGACGTGATGCGCGAAGATCACGGGGTTAGGGTCCGACGTGGCCGTGAATATCAGGTCGGAGCCAGCCACTGCGTCCACGTCGGTGGTAGCCACGATGTTGGTGTGCGGGTACTTCCTGCGCAGGCTGTCGGCTGAGCGGTTCAGGCGCTGGCGGCCGCGACCGAGGAGCACGACCTCAGCCACCTCGGGGGCGATCAGACGCGCGACGCCGAACGCCACCACACCGTTGGCACCAACCACCGCTGCGCTAGCGGTCTTGAGGTTGCCGCCCTGGGCCTTGAAGCGCTTGAGTAGGCCAGGCACGGCCGCCTTGACCGTAGCTGCCGTGTAGGCGCCGCCGTTGGTGACGACGATCTCCGGAACTGCCTCCTGCACCGCCGCGCCCTTCTCGCCAACCGTCGACCAGAAGGCGCCGAGGCCAACGACCTCGGCGCCAAGGCGGTGCGCGAAACGGGCGCCCTGGATGGCGATGCGCAGCGCGTCGTCCGGGTTCGTGCGGAACTGGTCAGGCATGAGCGGCGCCGAGATGAGCAGCACCCGCAGCTTGCGGCCGTCGGATAGCTCGATGCCCTCGATGACCCCGTGGAACTGGGGCCGGATGTTGAGGAAGAGGCGCTTGAGCCACCGCTCAGGCAGGATGCCTGGGCGCACCAACGTCTCTACCACCCAGCGCAACCAGCGGCTCGAGCGGGGTTGCCAGACGTCGTCATACGTGAGGGGGTGCACCATGAAGGCGCATAGCACGGTGTTCGGGTCGAGGCCGCGCACTGGCGGTGGGGCGCCGAGGCGCGCCTCCGTGCCGTCGTTGATGCGGTTGAGGGCCTGCCTGTGGCGCCACGCCAGCAGCAGCGTGGTGGCGGTGATGGCCAGCGCGGGCGCCCAACCTACGAGAACGAAGCCTGCGCCGACGAGGCTACCAGCGGCGAGGACACCCAGCCCGGCGACGCTGGCTAGGGCGACGTAGCCGCTGCGGGCCAGCACCAAGGAGTAGACGGCGACGGCGGCGGTTGGCAGCCAGAACGGCAGCACGCCGAGGCCGAACAGTGCGGCGAGCGCGCCGACGATAACGCCGTTACCGCGCCCTCGAGGCACGGACGCCAAACGCTTTAGTGGCAGTGGGTGTAGGTGACCGAGCAGCACGCCGAAGAAGGCCGCGCCGGCGGTGGCGGCCAAGTCGCTTGGCGCGACGGCCGCTAGGCTCGTGAAGCCAGCGAAACCTGAGAGCGACCACGGGGTTACTACGCGTAACCCGAGTAGCGGGTCGAGCATCAGGCTGGAGGCACCGCTCGCTGCCACCATGACCAGCGCTCCGACCATCACGCCGAGGGCGCCCTTGAGCACGTCGAGCACGAACGAGCTGACGGCCACCCACGGTCCAACGAGCTTGTAGACGTTCTCGACGCCTAGCAGGTGCGGGTTGACGTCACGCGGGTCGAAGCCCGACGCCGCCTGGACGAGCCACGCCCCTAGCGGCAGCGAGCCAATGAGATAGGCAACGAGGAGCGGCAGGGCCCAGGACGTCAGGAGTTCCATCAGGCGACCATTCTACCCGTCGCACGTTTTGCGGCGGCCTCCCAGGCTGCGCCGCCTGGGCGCGCGCTGCGGGTAAGATGCCCGCGTGGAAAGCCGTACACCTCCGCACAACCTCGAGGCTGAGCAGAGCGTGCTGGGCAGCATCTTGCTCGACAACGAAGTCTATGGCCACCTCGAGGGCAGCCTCACCGCCGACCAGTTCTACAAGGAGGCGCACCGCAAGCTCTTCCGGGCAATGGAGCGCTTGCACCGCCGCGGCGAACCAATGGACCTCGTCACCCTCACGGAGGAACTCCGCCAGACTGGCGACCTGGAGGGCGTTGGCAGCGTCGCGTACCTAGTTGGCCTCGTCGATTCCGTACCAACCGCCGCGTACGCGGAGAGCTACGCGCGGATCGTGCTCGAGAAGGCCACGCTGCGTGATCTCATTGGCGCTGGCGGGCGCATCATGCAGGCCGCCTTCGACCAGTCGGGCCCGCTTGAAGAGGTCCTTGATACGGCAGAGAAGGCCATCTTCGACCTCACCACCCGCAAGCGCCGCACGAACTTCGAGGGCATGCGCACCCTCGTGACGGAGACCTTCCAGGAGATCAACGAGCGCTTCGCCAACCCCAACCCCGTATCTGGATTGCCTGCCGGTTTCCGCGATCTAGACGGTATGACTGGCGGTCTGCAGCCCGCTAGCCTCAACGTCCTCGCCGCTAGGCCTTCCATGGGTAAGACTGCGCTGGCGCTCACCATCGGCCTGAACGCCGCCCTCAAGGAGAGCGCTTCCGTCGGCATCTTCTCTCTCGAGATGTCTGCCGTGCAGCTCGTGCAGCGCATGTTGTGCGCGGAGGCGCGGGTAGACATGACGCGCGTGCGGTCAGGTCAACTCACCGACCGCGACTTCCAGCGGCTGGCGGACGCGGCTGGCCGCATGTCGGAAGCCAAGGTGTTCATCGATGACCACGCCGACATGACGGTTATGGAGCTCCGCTCACGCGCCAGGCGCCTGCAGGCGGAGCACGGCCTGGATTTGTTGATCATCGACTACCTGCAGCTCATGTCTGGCAGTTCAAGGAGCATCGGCGAGAACCGCCAGCAGGAGATCTCGACAATCTCGCGCGGTCTCAAGGGCCTAGCGCGCGAGCTCGACGTGCCCGTCCTGGTCCTATCTCAGCTCTCGCGCGCCGTCGAGGCGCGGCCGAACAAGCGCCCCATGCTTTCCGACCTCCGCGAGTCGGGCGCCATCGAACAGGACGCCGACCTCGTCATGTTCATCTACCGCGACGAGTACTACGACCCTCATAGCGAGAAGCACGGCATCGCCGAGCTGATCATCGGCAAGCAACGCAACGGCCCGACCGGCAGCCTCGAGTTGCAGTTCCACAACGCGCACGTGCGCTTCAACGACTTGGCCAAGGGCACTCACTAGGTTCCACGGCGCGCGCCGCGTGAGCCGTGCAAGAAACCGCACATCCAAAACTCACGCGTCCTTCATGCGCGGTTACCGTGCTGGACGCAACACTGCCCATGAGGGGGCGAGTGGCGCAGCACCGTGAGTAGGCATTTTTCACGTGGTGGCGGGAAGACCACATGATAGACTCCCCCAGATTTACGAGGAGGAGACGGTATGGTCTCATTGCGCGAGCGGATGTCTCGCTTGCTCAGTCCCAAGATCGAGGCAGTCGGGCTCGAGGTCGGGACCAGCGCGCTCAAGGTGGTGGAGCTTCGCGCCGGCAACCCCCCAACGCTGGGGGCCATGGCCGTGCGACCGATGCCTCCAGGCCTCATTACCGAGGACGAAGTCACCGATCCGCAAGGCTTGGCTGAAGAGATCAAGGCGCTCTTCCACGAAGCCGGGATTCAGCGGCGCTACACGGTCACGGCAGTCAGCAACCGGCAAGCCATCACGCGCAACATTCACGTTCCGCGCATGACGGTAGCCGAGCTCGACGAAGCCATTCGCTGGGAAGCTGAGCGGTACATCCCATTCCCCATCGACGAGGTCGTTCTCGACTACTTCGTCCTCGATAACCCGGAGGACGTCGAAGAGGGCGGCCAGCTCGAGGTGGTGATCGCGGCTGCGCGCCTAGACGAGGTGTCGCAACAGGTCGAGTACCTCAAGCAGGCCGGGCTCGAGCCGCACGTCATCGACGTCAAACCGTTCTCCCTCCTGCGTGCCTTGCGCGGCTCCTTGCACGGCGAGCACCTCACCAAGCAGACCCTCTCGAGCGAGAACTTCACCGAGGCCAACGAGATCGGCGTCGTGCTCGAGATCGCGGCTAGCACCTCGACCGTCACCCTCGTTCGCGGCCAGCGCGTGCTGATGAACCGCAACATCAACGTCAGCGGCGACGACTTCACGACCGCCATCCAGCGCGCGTTCGGGCTCGACTTCGACAGCGCCGAGGACGTGAAGATCGAGTACGGCACGGCCACCATCCCAACGGAAGACGAGGAGGACCTCCTCAACTTCGACGCGAAACGCGAGCAGTTCTCGCCTTCCCGCGTGTATGACGCCCTGCGACCCGTACTGGTCGAGTTGACCACCGAGATCCGCCGCTCGCTCGAGTTCTTCCGCGTGCAGTCAGGCGACGCCACCATCAGCCGCATGCTCGTTGCAGGCGGCGGCGCCAAGCTTCGCGGGCTACCCGAGGCCATCGGCGACGCCCTCGGCATCAAGGTCGAGCTCGGCGATCCGTGGCTTAGCATCGCCGTCGACGAGAACCGCTTCGACACGCACTACCTCAGGAAGGTAGCTGCCGAGTTCGCGGTGCCACTCGGGCTGGCGTTGAGGGGGGTGGCCGGCGTTGATTAACATCAACCTCCTGCCGAGGAACCTGCGCCGCGTACGCGAACCAGGTTACTGGCGCCTGTTGGCCGTGGCCTTCCCGCTCCTGGTCCTGCTGGTGGCTGGCATCATGCAGTTCTCCGCCAACTCCACCGCCAACAACCTGCAGCGCGAGAAGCTCGCCCGCGAGGACCAGTTGGCCCTGCTGCAACCGTTCCTCCGTGAACAGCGCGACCTCCTCGCGCGGCAGCAGCAGCTCAACCAACTGATCGCCGTTGCGCGGAGCGTGCGCGAGAACACCATCGTGTGGACGAGCGAGATCGCCGGGCTGCTCGAGACGCTGCCCGTGGGTGGCGGCACGCGCCCGAACATCGACTTCCGCTCGCTCTCGATGCAGAGCGTAGTGCCAGCCCGGTCAGACCCTCAGCGCTACGAGGGCCGCCCGATCATGGCCGAGATGTCGGTTTCAGGCACGGTGGTCAGCCCAGAAGTGCTCGCGGACTTCATCAGGTCGCTCGAGAACAACTCGGCATACGGCGTGTCGTTCCAGAACGCGCAGCGCGACAGCGAAGAGGGCTTCTACCAGTACTCGCTCACCGTCGGTGCGCTCCAGGTTGGTAACCCATGACCCGCTCGTTCAGCTTCAAACGCCTAAGGCAGCGCGACTGGGCCATCCTGTTCATAGTCCTCTCGCTCGTGGCCGGGGTGCTCTGGTACTTCTACATGTACTCCCCCACTCTCGAACGCATCAGTCAACTGGAGTCGGACATCACGCGCCTAGACGCGGACATCCGGCGCGGCGAGGACGCGCGGCGCAACCTGCCTGATCTGCGCCTCGCCGTCATCGAGCTCGAGGCCGACCGCCGCGACTTCCTCGCGCAACTCCCCCGCGAGAGCGACATCGCCGGGTTGATCGACTCGGTGCGCGCCAGTGCGCTAGCTTCGGACGTGACCCTCCAGTCGTTCAGCCAGGGTTCCGCTCAAGGTCAGATTCAAGACGTTAGGCCCATCGGGTTCAACATCTCAACCCAGGGCAGTTACTCTCAGACCATGAGCTATCTTGGCCGCCTCGAGGACATGCAGCGCTTCGCCAAGATCGGCCAGGTGTCGCTAGACCTCGACGAGAACACGTCGACCGACCCGCTCCTGAACGCCGCCTTCTCGTTCACCGTCTACGTCTACACCGGTAGCGACCCAGGGGAGCAGTAGGCCATGACCTTGTCTAGAACCGCTCGAATCCTGATCGCTCTCCTGCTCGTGGCCGCAGCCGCCTTCTTCTGGGTCAACTTCTTCAACCAGCCTGATTCAGCTGCGCCCCTCGCTCAGCCAACCACCATCCCCGGCGCCGCCGCCTCGGACGCGGCCACCACCGCGCCTACGGTGAACCCCCTAAGCGGCAGCACCGCGGCAGCTGGCGCCTCTGCACAGGAGGGTGACGCGCCGGCCAGCGCGGCCGCGGCGACCTCAGAAGCCGGACAGGCGCCCGCCGCCGCGCCCGCCGCCGCTCCGGCCGTCGTCACGCCGCCAACCGTTGTGTTACGCGACCTGGTGGTCGACGACCTGCCGTTCCTCGTGACGACGCCGCCCGTTCCTGAGGCTGCCGCGGAAGACGAAGCGGCTACCGACGCCACGCGCGCCGTTGCGGGCCTGAGGGGCACCATCAACCCGTTCTCGCCCGTACTCGTGCAAGCGCCACCGGCCGAACCTACGCAGGTCGTTGCAGCCGCCCAACCTAGCGCCGAACCTGATGTCGTGATCGTCAACTCGGACGGGCAGCCACCGGTTGCCGGATCGAGCACTGCGAGCACCGGCGCCAGCACCACCGTTGGCACGCGGGTACAGGCACCAGCACCTCGCGCAGTAGCACCAGCGCCAACCCGCGCGTCCGACCTCCCACGGCCACTGCCGAGCGGCACACTGCCCGTCACGCCGGACATCCTGCGCGACGCACGCACCGCAGCTAGCTCCCCGAGCGGCCCACAGAGCCTCGCCGAGGTGGCCGCCGTCAAAGTGCCAGAGCCAAGCGCCGCGTCCGCCTTGCCTGCCGTTCGGCCGGAAACCGCTACCGTCAGCCCAGCTGGCCTCGGCGTACTTGGGCCGGGCCAACCAACCGCCGAGTCGGTGAAGGCCTCCGGCTCCTCCGGCCTGCCGCTCGTCGTCGGCGCCGACCAGCTCAGCCGCTACCTGCGCGACAACGACGTGCGCTTCACCGGCACCGCGCTCGGGCCCCTCAGCGTTGGCGTGTTCCGCGCCAAGCAGTTCGACCAACCGATGGTCCTCACCCTAGGTCAGACCCTGCCGAACACCGAGATCGTGCTGGCGGACCTGCGCGGGTACGAAGCTAAGTTCTCGCTGGGCGACAACACCCAGGTGCTCTCCTTGGATATCAGGCGGTGATCATGAAGCGAAACCTCATCTTGACGTTCATCGCGACACTGGCGGTCGCGTTCGCCCAAGGGGCCCTCGCCCCTCTACCCTCAGACGCGCGTTACGACGCACCCGTCGAGTTCAGTACCGGCACGGCAGGCGAGCAGCTTCCGGCAATGCTGACGGCGCTCGCGCGCGCCATCGGCCTCACGGCCGTAACTGACGACGTGCCCAACCAAGTCATCGTCTACGACATCGGCGAGGCCAAGCCGTTCAGGCAGGTCTGGAACCTCGTCCTTACTCTCAACGACCTCGATTACGTACTGCTCGAGAACGACATCGTGGTCGTCGGGCCAACGGCGTCCGTCAACCGCCTGCGCACCCCTGCCGCGCCGGAGGCCGTCGCGGCCACAGCCAGCGCACCTGTTGACCAGCGCTTCTATCGCGTCAACTCCAACCCAGCAGAGGTCGTCGACATCCTCCAGCGCGCCATGCCAGGGCTGGACGCTCAGGCGTTGCCGGGCGTCAGCAGCATCATGGTCGTTGCGACCGAGGCCGAACACGACCGGGTCAGCCGCCTCCTCGCGCAGTTCGACACAGCCGCTGAGCAGGTGCAGCTAGAGCAGCGCACCTACTTCCTCAGCAACGCCGTCGCGGCCGACCTCGCAACCGTGCTCCAGGCAACGGGCGTCGTCACTACCGACGCCGAAGGCGGCACCAATACCCTCGCCGACTTCACCGTCGTGGCTGAACCGCGCGCCAACGCACTGATCGTCACGGGCTCCGCCGCCGTCCAGGCGCGCTTCGCCGAACTCATCCCGCAACTCGACGAGCGTAGGCAGCAAGTGAACGTGCAGGTGCGCATTCAGGAAGTCGCGCACAGCATCACTTACGACCTCGGGCTCGACATCACGGGCGGTTTCGGGCAGCTATCGGCCAACATCCTCGACACGGGCCTGCGCTTCGTGTTCGACACGGCGGCCGCCGTCTCTTCATTCAACATCGGCGCCGTGCTCGATGCCCTCGAGACGCAGGGCCTTTCCCGCCGCGTCGACGATGGCAACCT
>JBIQMD010000013.1:0-12793 GCA_044463725.1 Truepera radiovictrix | reverse complement strand
GCGTCTCAGTTGGGTTGGACTCGAGCGCGAAAGGCAGCGTCAGGTCAGTGAACGGCGTGGGCGCCTGATCTGGTCTCGTGACTTGGCCGCCCTGCAGGGTCCACACGCGTGTCCGAGCGTCCCAGCGGCCGCTGCGGGCGCTGTAGAGGCTGCCGTCTTCCGCCTGTACCACTACCCCGTCGAGGTTCGCGAGGGTCGAATCGTCTACCACTGCCCTGACCCTGGCGGCGAAGTAGATGGCGTCCCCGATGCGGTAGGCCGCGTTCACCTGCACCTCGGCTGGCGGACGGGCGTACACGAACGCGTCGAGGCGCCTTTGGTATGCGGCCTCGCCGCGCGCCTCGAGGAAGCCGTTGTTGACGAACGACAGGGCACCGACCGCCACCCCGAACAGGATGAGTGGCCAAAGGAGCGTTGCTGGCGCTACGCCCATCGCGTACGCGGCCTTCAACTCCGAGTCCCTCGCCATGCGCCCGCCGGCTAGCAGGACGGCGAACACCACGGCAACGGGCAGCGCGAGGTGCAAGAACCACGGCAGGCGGTAGAGCAACAGAGCCCCGATGTCGAGCATGGTGGCGTTCTGTTGCACCAAGAAGCGCGCAAGCACGCTGAGGAAGTCAATGGAGAGCAGCAAACAGATGGCGGCCACGCCGAGTGGGTAAAGCCCCGTTGTCTCACGGAGAAGCGCTTTCTGAAGGCGTTTCAGCACTGGCGCAGTATACCGGCCAGGTCTGAGTTGACTGAGGCTGGCGCGTGGCTGGTGCGGCGCGGGAGATGAGTCGAGGCATACCGACCCCGGAGGCACGCCGCGATAGGATGGCGCCCGTGACAGGCACGTTAGGCCTCTTCTCCCTCGTTGACCTTTTCCAGTTGCTCTCGGCCGCAAAGCGCACCGGGCGGTTGGCCGTCGAGCACCCTGCAGGGTTGGCGCGCATCTATTTCGACCGCGGGCAAGTCGTCCACGCCGAGTTCGGTGAGCTCCACGGCGAGGAAGCGGTTTACGCGCTCTTCAGGGACGAACGCGGCGGTTTCGAGTTCCGCATCGGCTTGCCATCACCCGCGACCAGCATCGAGGTGAACACGGAGAACCTCGTGCTCGAGGGCGTCAGGCGCTTGGACGAGTCGCGGCGCGGGACTCCGGAGGAGCACGCCGTCTCGCGCGACGCCGTGCCTGCCGTGCCAACTGACGGTACGGCGCGCAACGTTACCCTTACTCCAGACGAGCAACGGGTGTTGGCCATGGTCGACGGGCGCCGCAGCGTCACGCGCATAGCGCTCGATCTCGGCATGGAACCCGAGGCTGCCCTCCTCGTCTGCGACCGGCTCGTGCGTACCGGGGTGCTCAAGCTGCAGAACCGGCGCGCGCGCACGGCGCGTCTCGTTACGCGCCTCGCCACCACCCGCCTTGCCTCAGGGGCCGTCGGACTCGACCCTTCGATAATCAGCGCGTGGGAGAAGGTGCTTGGTCACGCCATCACGCAAGTGGCGTGCAGGCGCGACGACGGTACCGTTCAACTCTTCGCCATCCACGAAGCGCAAGGTGCGGGCCCGTACTTGGAACTCGGCCGCGACACCCTCGTGCGCGCAGACCTGCGCGTGAACGAGGCGCTGCTCGTGAGGCCCGTATCGGAGCAACCATGACGCAGGCTCAACCTGAGGCGCCGGCCGCGGCTGGCGACAGGCCGCTGGTCAGGTGGCGTGCGCTGCCGTTCCCAACTGACTGGGATGAGGTGTTCGCGGACACGCAAGGGTCACGCGGCTTGACTGTCGAGGTCGGCTTCGGTGACGGGCGCTTCACGGTGCGCCGCGCGCTGGCTGAACCCGACATGCGCTTCGTTGGACTCGAGGTGTCATCAGGCAGCCTGCAGCGAGCGCTGCGGCGCGTGAGCCGCTCAGGCGCCTCCAACGTGCGTCTGGCCAAGGCAGGCGCGCACGTGGCCGTAAGGCAACTGTTCGCCCCCGAGTCGGTCGACGCCTTCGTCGTCAACTTCCCATGCCCGTGGCCGAAGGAGCGGCACGCCAAGCACCGCCTCCTTAGTCGTCACTTCTTCGAGTTGGCTGGCTCACGCCTGCGCCGTGGTGGCGAGTTGCGCTTGGCTACCGACCACCCTGAGTACTTGGAGTTCGCTCTGGCGGAAGCTGCTGCCAGCGGCCTCTACGCGGCCGAGCGGCCTGACGCCCCAGCCGACGTCTTCGAGACGAAGTACGCCCTCAAGTGGCGCGAGCAGGGCAAGCCCCTCTACTACGTGGTTTTCCGCCGCAACGGCGCAACCGCGCCACAGCTCCCCCCGTTGGAAAGGCCCGCCATAATGCCACACGCCCTGCTGCGCGGCACGTTGCCGCCCCACGCCCACTTCACCAAAGTCGTCTTGCCTTACGCGGGCGGTCACGTGATCCTGCACGAGGCCATGAGCTCGCTCGGCGGTGACGACGGCCCCGGGCGCCTGCTGGTACGCGCCACGGTGGAGGAACCAGACCTCGTGCAGCAGCTCCTGGTACTCGCGCAGCAGCGGCGGCCTGACGAGGTCATCGTGCGCCTCGAGAGCTTCGGCGACCCACTCATGACCCCAGCAACGCGCGGATGCGTGCACGCCGTCACCGAGTGGCTCGTTAGCAGCTCGCCGCTCGAGGTGACGGCGAGGAACTACTAACGTGGAGCCGCTCGCCTTCCTCACGCCCCTCGAGGAGTGGCGGCAGCAGAAGGACGAGTACCTGACGTCTAGTCGCAACTCGCCCTTCTACGGTGGGACTGACTTCGCTGGCCTCGACTACTTCCCTGAAGACGAGGCCGCGCGCGTCGTTGCCCGACTAGAGCGTGCCGCAGAGCAGCGGCCGATCATGCTGGCGACCAGTAGCGGCGAGGAGCGGTTGTTCATCGAGTTCGGCACGGCGACCTTCGAACTTGGGGGTCAGAGCGTGGCGTTGACGCTCTTCGCTTCGACGGACTCGCCACATGGACCGCGCCTCTTCCTGCCATTCGCGGACGCCACGTCAGGTCGCGAGACGTACGGTGCGGGGCGCTACTTGGATCCGCACCTGTCACCTGACGCGGCAGATGAACTCGTGTTGGACTTCAACTACGCCTATCACCCGTACTGCGCGTACGCGGAGGGTTACGTCTGCCCCTTCCCGCCAGCAGGCAACCGCTTGCCGGTGGTCGTGCGCGCGGGTGAGCGGCTGGCACCGCAAGATCTGGATGACGACGCCGGATGACTGGCCTGCTAAGCGCGACTACCTGGGACGTGACTCACGGCTTCACTACCCGCGCGGGTGGGGTTAGCACCGGCTCCTACACTGGCCTCAACCTTGGCCTTAGTTCTGGCGATGACGCTTCGATCGTCGAGCGCAACCGCGACTTGCTGCTCGGCCACCTCGGCTACTCTCGCGCTCAGGTAGTTGCCTTCCACCAGGTGCACGGCGACCGTGTCTTGCCTGGCGACCCGGGTTGGTTCGTCGACGAGGCAGACGCCGCAGTAACCGACCGCGAAGACGTGCTGCTGGTGGTCAGCGCGGCAGACTGCGTGCCGCTGCTGTTCCACGATCCGGTCAAGGGCGTCGTTGGGGCGGCACACTGCGGTTGGCGCGGAACCGCGGCCGGGTTGGCCAGCAAGGTGGTGCTTGCCATGGCTGAACGCCACGAGAGCCGCCCGAGCGACGTCCGCGTGGCGCTAGGTCCGTGCATGCGAGGCTCCTGTTACCAGGTGGGTCCGGAAGTCATCGACGCCTTCGCCGCCGCCGGTGTGCCTGAAGCATGCTGGCGGCCCGACTCCGTCACGGCCGGGCGCTACTACCTTGACTTGCCTGCCGCGAACCTGTGGTCGCTCGAGCGCGCTGGCGTACAGCCGTCCAAGGTAAGCGACCTAGGACTATGCACCCACTGCGACGCCGAGGTGTTCTACAGTCACCGCCGCGACCGCGGGGTTACTGGCAGGCACTGGGCGTACGTCTCGTTGCGTCGGGCCGAGGGGTAGCATGGCGCGCATGTTGCGGGTGATGGAGTTCGGGCGGTGAACCAGGCGGAGCGGCTTTCGGCGGTCGGGGTACGTGCGCGTCTTGCCGCTCGTGCGCCAAAGGACATGCAGATCCCGGGTTTCCGCAGGGCGGCAGTCCTCGTGCCCATCCTGCTTGGCGCAACGGGCCCGGAACTGCTCCTCACCGTGCGCGCAAGCAACTTGCGCAGCCACGCTGGGCAGATCGCCTTCCCAGGTGGCAGGCTCGAGACCGGTGAGGACGAAGTGACGGCCGCCATCCGCGAGACGCGTGAAGAGGTTGGTTTGGTGGTGCGGCCGGAAGACGTGGTCGGTCGCTTGTCCGATCACCCTTCGCCAGCCGGTTACGTAGCAACCCCGCTCGTTGCCGTGCTCGACTGGCCGCAAGCGTTGGAGACCGACCCAAACGAGGTGGCGGAGGCGTTCACGGTTCCGCTAGCTGACCTGGCGGCGATCACGCCCAGCTCACGCGTCGGTGAGCTGCTGAAGTACCGCCGCCGCATCTACTCGTACCCGTGGCGCGGGCGCAACATCTGGGGGTTCACGGGGAACGTCGTGCGCGATCTGCTCACCGCCCTTTACGGCAAGACGGGCGAGCCAGACGAGGACCAGTTCGCGCCATGAAGACCCGCGACCTACGCGTGGTGCGTGGCGACGAGCGCTACTCGTTCTCGGCAGGTGTGCTGGTCGAGGCTCTGCAGAGTGCGGGGGTGCCGACCGAGGAGGCGATGGACCTCGCTCAGGACGTCGAGGCACAACTCCGTGAGAGCGCCTCGCGCCGCGTCGAGCTCAACCACCTCATGCGCCTCTTGGCCGAGGGCGTCAGGCGCCGCGTGTCCGGCGCCGCCGCCACGCGCTTCCTCCGGCAGACGCCCCCATTCGTGCCCATCATCGTGCTGCCACCGAAGCCAGTTGGCGCAACGGGTGACGGCGTTGCGCCTCCAGGTGAGCGCTTCTCGCGCCGCCGCCTGACCTCGGCGCTGGAGAAGGTTGGCCTTGGTTTCAAGGAGGCCAACGTCGTTGCCTTCCAAGTCGAGCAGGGGGTGAGGAGCGAGGGACTTGAGCACCTCGAGCGAGCGGACTTGACGCGGCGGGTCGCGCTCGTGTTGGAGGGGCGCTTCGGCCGCGACCTGCGCCTGCGTTACGAGGCGATCACCTCGAGTAGCTTCGAGGTGCGGGTTCAGGAGCCCGGTGGCCTGGCGCTGCCGTTTTCGCGCGGCATCCTGGCACAGTCGTTGACGGCCGTCGGCCTCAGTCCAGACATGTCACATAACCTCGCGAAGCGCGTCGAAGAGGCCCTTTACGCTCTGCACGTGCCGGTCGTGAAGCGCGAGCAGGTGCGGAGTCAAGTCGTGCGCCTCCTGCGGTTGGAGGCGGGTGAGGAGTTCGCGCAGCGCTACGCCATGATGCGCGAGGCCCGCAACCGCGAACGGCCGATAGTCGTGCTGTTCGGCGGCGCTCCAGGGGTAGGCAAGTCGGCCATCGCCTCTGAGGTCGGGTACCGGCTCGGCATCCCGCGCATCGTATCTACGGACTCGGCACGCCAGGCGCTGCGGTCACTGATCGGGCCGGAACTCAGCCCCATCTTGCACGCCAGCACCTACGAGGCGTGGCGCGCAGAGCTGCTCCCTGGCGAACGCGAGACGGCGCAGCCGGAGCGCATGCGCGTGTTGCGCGGTTTCCTAGCGCAAGTGCACCAGCTCAACCCGGCGCTTACGGCCATCGTCGAGCGCAACATCTACGAGGCGACCTCGATAGTCATGGAAGGCGTCCAGCTCGTGCCAGGCATCGCGCCTGCGCGTGAGTTCCGCGACGCAACCGTCATCAACATCGTCCTCTCGGTAACGGACGAGGAGGATCACCTCAAGCACTTCGCTGCGCGCGAGGGTCAAACGCGCCTGAAGCGTGCGCAACAGCCGTACATCGATCACTTCGTCGAGATCCGGGTGATCCAGGAGTACGTCACGCAACAGGCGCAACTACGGGGCGTTCCGGTCGTCGAGGCGGCTGACTTCGATCGCGCCGTCGAACGCTGCGTCGACCACGTCCTAGACGTGATGCTCATGGAGCAGGTGCGCGGGGGCGACGGACGCGATGCCGACGCGTCTGGCAGCGACGGTTCATCTACTTCTGCATGAAGAATGTTATCGCTGGTCTGGGGGAGTTACCACTAGACTGCCGCCAGGAGGACCATGTCGACACCTGCCATCGCTAGCGAGCGCCTCAACAAGGTCTATGGGAAACGGCAGGTGGTCAAGGACTTCACCTTCCGCGTCAACCCTGGCGAGGTGTACGCGTTGGTCGGCCCGAACGGCGCCGGCAAGACGACCGTCATCCGTCTGGTCTCAGGCTTAGCTTTCCCCACTTCTGGCACCGTCAGCATCATGGGTAAGGATCCTCACCTGCGGCCGGAGGTGCGCCGCGAGTTGGGCGCCGTCGTCGAGGCGCCAGCCGCGTTCTACCCTTACCTCTCGGGCCGCGCGAACTTGCAGTTGCATGCCTCACTCGCTGGCGGCGTTGAGCCGGGTCGGATAGCAGAGGTCCTCAACCTCATGGAACTGGCTGACGCAAGCGAGCGCAAGGTCGGCGTCTACAGCCTGGGCATGCGCCAACGCCTCGGGGTGGCGGCCGCCATCCTCACGCGCCCGCAGGTCCTCATCCTGGACGAGCCTGCTAGCGGAATGGACCCCCTTAGCCTGCACCTCGTGCATTCCGTGCTACGCAAGGCGGCGGAGGAGGGCACTGCCGTGCTCCTCTCGACGCACCACCTCGACGAGGTGGTGGCTTACTGCACGCGGGTGGCCATCCTGGAAGAGGGCGCGCTGATCGACGAGGTCAACCTCTTCGACCGGCGCGAGCGTTACCGCTTACGGCCCACGAACATCGATGAGGCCGTGCGCCTCCTCAGCGCTTCGCCCCTCATCAAGCATGCGAGCGTGCGCGGCACGGAAGTCGTCTTCATCCCAGCCAGCGCCAAGGACCTCGGTTCGGTGACCGGCATACTCGCGCGAGGCGAAGTCGGCGTGCTTGAACTGAACCGCGACGTGTTCGATCTGCGCGCTTATTACCGCGAGCGCGTCAGCGCAGAACGGGCGCGCCGCACGGGCGTCGTCGAGCCAGTCAGTTACCCGGGAGAAGCGTCATGAACGTACTGCTTCGCATGGAGCTAGCGAAACTATGGCGCCTGACGAGCGTGCGCGTTGGCCTGCTGCTCGTGGTCGTCTTCCCGCTACTGTGGGCGTACGCACCTGGCATCTTCGACGTGTACGGCTTCTTCCTCGTTTCTGCCTACCAGGTGCCTGCGCTCGGGCTGCTCTCTTCGATGCAGTTCCTGCTCCCGTTGTTGACGGCCATCACGGCAGCCGAGCTGCTCGGGGTCGAGATCGCCAACGGCACGCTACCGACTATCTTGCTTAGGCCCGTAACGCGACCCAACTGGTTGGCCGCGAAACTCGTGGCCGCCACGCTCTACCCGTTCGTTCTGCTTGCGGTGTTCCTGCTCGCCGCCCTTGCGGCCGGAGCGCAGTTCGGCTTCGGGAGCTTCGTCGGCGGCACGGGCCTCGGCGAGGCGGGACTCCTCGGCTCCGGCTCGCTGAGCGCTGGCGCGGCCATGGCCGAGCTGGGCCGCGGCTACTTGTTGGCGGCAGTCGCGCTCGTACCCATCGCCATGCTTGCAGTCATGTTCACCGTCGTGTTCATGAACGCAGCTGGCGGCGCACTGGCTACCATGGCAACCCTCATCCTCATGCAGTTGCTCGTGGTGTTCCCGCGGCTCGAGCCGTTCCTGCTCACCACCCAGTTGAACGCCTACTCGGCGCCCACGTCCGACCTCTCGTGGGTCATCGCGCTCATCGCGCTGTACGGCGCGCTCTTCGCTGCCATTGCCGTCGTGCTGTTCGAGCGGAAGGACTTCTAGTGCCTTGGCGCCGACCTCGGGGCGGGCGGCGCGGTGGTCCAGCGCTGCTCGCCCTGGTCCTGATCGTGCTAGGCGCCGCCAAGGTCGCCGTCGCACAGGCCATCAACTACACGGTGCAGGTCGTCGCGCTCTCAGATAGCGACGCCGCCCTCGTGATCGTCAACGACCTCCTGCGCCAAGGGTACCCAGCGTACGCAGTGCGGTCGACCTCGACGCAAGGAGCGGTTTTCAGGGTGCGAGTCGGCGCGTTCGCCAACCGTCAGGCGGCCCTGCACTATGCGGAAGCCATGCCGGACGTCGGCGGCGGTAGGCCGGTGCCTGCCCTTGCCGAGGCCATTCCGCCTGGCATAACGCCGCTGGCTCCGCGCCTTCTTCTGCAGGAGGACGTCAGCGGCCGGGAAGCGCGCCTCCTCGCCCTGCCGGCTGGTGGTCTGGCGCTGCGGTTGCAGTGGCGCGTGCCGCTCGGGCAGGCCGAATACGTGATCTTTCGCGCAGGGGTGGTCGAGCGCGTGAACGCATGGCAACTCGTCGAGAGCCAAGACGGCGTGCGCCTGCGGGTGCGTGACCTGCCGTTATGGCCGGACGCCTGGCAGCAGGAGAGCGAGGACGTGCGTCAGGGTTACCTCAACAACCTCGTGGCGCTGATCGCAGATCGCCTCGGCGTTGGCGTGGCAGAAGTCATGGCAGGCAAGTACGTGCCACCTGGTGACGAGGTCCCGCGCCTCATAGTCGTCGAGAGGGTCGTACTGGGGGCGGCCGATGGGCCTGAACTTCTGGGCGTGGGGCTGCCCGCCAGCGGCATGACTCCGTCTGGGCCGATCGCCTACTTGGGCATCGACCCTGGCTTGTTGCCTGCCGTCCCTGACAGCGCGCGCCTCGACCTCGCTAGCCGCAGCGTTGCCGGCACGTTGGCGGAGGCCGCCTGGTCTGGTGTTCTTGCGGGTGGCGCTGCTAGCGGCGCCGAGGCAGCGGGGGAGGCTGAGCCGGAGCCCGTCGACGAGGCGCCCGTTGCGGCCGCACAGGCCGCGCCAGCGCAAGTCGTTGGCGAGGTGCTTGGCGCCGGCTGGTCGGCTGTGTTAGACGGTAAGTTCGTACGCTTGACGGTGTTGTCGACTGATGGCGGGCCGGTCTCTAGCTGGCGTGCCTGCGTAGGAACGCCGTTGTGGAGCGATGGCCAGCACTTGCTGGCCCTCCACAACGGCGTGTTGTTGGTTTACGACTTCTTGCCGCGCCAGTGAGCGCTCGTTGGTTCAGGCCGGAGCCTGAGCCGCCTGGAGCGGTGCTTGTGCTGCCTGGGTGACGGGCTTCACGTCGTGCTCCACCAGCCACTTCTCGACGGCCATCGCGGCGCGCGTTCCTGCGCCAACGGACGTACCGAGTTGCCGGTAGATCTCGTCAGCCACGTCGCCTGCCGCGAAGATGCCGGGGACGCTCGTGTAGACCTCGTCCCGCACGTCGACGTAGCCGCTTGGCCGCAGCCCCACGACCCCGTCCAAGTAGCCGGTGTTCGGCTCGTGGCCAACGTAGATGAACACGCCGTCTGCCGGGAGTACGCCGCTAGCACCCGTGCCCGTGTCTAGCGTGCTTACGCCAGCGACTTGCCCGTCTGCGCCGAGCACTTCCGTGACCACGGTGTTCCATATGAACACCATCTTGGGGTTGGCGAAGGCGCGCTCTTGGGCTGCCTTGTTGGCGCGGAGTTCGTCACGGCGGTGGATGACGGTTACCTTGGAGGCGAACTTCGTGAGGAAGTAGCCCTCCTCGACGGCGGCGTCTCCGCCACCCACGACCACGACTTCCTTGCCGCGGTAGAAGAAACCGTCACACGTTGCACAGGTCGACACGCCGCGGCCGTAGAGTTCGTCCTCCCCGGGCACGCCTAGGCGACGCGGGTTGGCTCCGGTTGCGATGATCACGGCGTTTGCGTGGTAGTCGGCCTCGTAGCCGCTTACTAGGAAGCCGCCGTGAGGGTGCGGCGCTAGCCCAGTGACCTCTTCCATGACGATACGCGAACCGAACTTCTCGGCTTGTGCGACCATGCGCTGCGAGAGTTCCGGACCACTTATGCCGTCTGGAAAGCCGGGGTAGTTCTCGACCTCGTCCGTTTGAGCGATCTGCCCGCCGGGCAGGCCCTTCTCGAGGATGACCGTCGAAAGCTGGGCGCGGCCGGTGTAGACCCCAGCCGTTAGGCCAGCGGGACCTCCCCCGATTATGACCACGTCTTGCCTGTGAACCTGCTTGGGCATCAGCGCCTCCATCTCCAAGGAATCTAGCATCGTGCGGAAGCTCACGGAGTCAGCCAGGATACCCGGTAGGGGTATCCCGTGCGAGTAGTGGAGCGCTGACAGTTGGCGCTAGTGGGGGTAGCATCCGGTATGCCGGAAGCCAATGATGCGCTAACTACTGGGCGCCTGTCGACGTCCGTCGGCGATTACCTGAAGGCCATCTGGCTGCTTAGCAGCTCTGGGCCGGCCACCACCGGCGACATCGCCCGCGAGCTCGGCGTCACGGCGCCGTCCGTGACGTCCATGCTGACGAAGCTCGCGCGCGACGGCATGATCCTCTACGAACCTTACAGGGGCGCGACCCTCACCCCGGCCGGCCTGAGCGAGGCACTACGGTTGGTGCGGCGCCACAGGCTACTGGAGACCTTCCTCATCCGTGAACTTGGCTACGGCTGGGAGGAAGTCCACGAGGAGGCAGAGCGTATGGAGCACGTCATGTCGGAGCGCTTCACCGAGCGGCTCGCTCTGCTCCTAGACCAGCCTGCGTTCGACCCCCACGGCGACCCGATCCCAGCGCCAGACGGCAGCGTGCCGCAAGCGCCGACTGACGTGCTGGCAGACGTCGAGGCGGGCGCGCGCTTCGAGATCCACAGGGTACGTAGTCAGCAGGCCGAGACGCTTGGCCACCTAACGGAGTTGCGCCTCGTGCCGGGCGCGCGTGTGAAGGTCGTTGGCCGCGACGCGCTAGGCCACCTTCTACGCGTGCACGTAGAGGGCAGCAGGGGGCGCGCGCATGCCGCGGCCGATGTCGTGGTTTCGCGTGAGTTGGCCGCGTTGGTCCTCGGTTCCAACCTCGGCTGAAGCAGGTTGAGCGCGGCCTTGGCGCTTGACGAAGGTTCATGGCGCCAGCTAGATTAGACGTGTCTAATCCTAAGGAGAAGGCATGTCTAAAACAACAGCTCGCGCCATGATCCACCCAAGCACCGGGCGTGCTTGGCACGTTCTGTGGCTGGCGTTGGTGGTGAGTGGCGCCGGCTTCGCGCACGCACCACTTCAGGTCGTCGCCACGACCGGCATGGTCGGTGACGTAGCGCAGGTTGTAGCGGGGGAGTGCGCGGTGGTCGTCACCCTGATGGGCCCGGGCACCGACCCGCACCTCTACCGCGCCAGCGCCTCCGACGTGGCGGCACTCGCCTCCGCCGAAGTGATTCTCTACTCGGGGCTCGGCCTCGAGGGGCGTCTTGCAGCCGTACTAGCCGAACTCGGCAAGCGCGTGACAACGGTAGCGGTGGCGGAACTCGCGCTGTCGCAAGGCGAGCGCCTAGTTCACCCGAGCGGCGTACAAGACCCGCACGTCTGGCTCAGCGCCGCAGCTTGGGCAGGCACCGCGGGCGTCATCGCCGAGGTCTTGGCCGCCGAACTCGTTGCCCGCGCGTCCGACGCTGCCGCCGAGTGTGTGGAAGGGCTGGCTGAACGCGCGGCCGCCTACGAGCAACAAGTATTGGCACTTCACGACTGGGCGAAGGCGACCCTGGCCACCGTGCCAAGGGAGCAGCGCGTGCTGGTCACGGCGCACGACGCTTTTCACTACTTCGGCCGGGCGTACGACGTCGAAGTCGTCGGCATCCAGGGCCTGAGCACGGACTCGGAGGCCGCCGTGGCGGACGTGCGCCGCGTAGCAGACCTGGTAGTCGCGCGCCGGGTGGGGGCCTTGTTCGTCGAGAGCACCATCGACCCACGCACCGTGCGCGCCGTGCTAGACGCCGTCGCCAGCCGTGGTGGGACTGCCGTACTCGGCCCTGAACTCTACGGCGACGCCATGGGGGACGCAGGGTCTAGCGCGGGTACTTATCTGGGGATGCTCATCAGCAACGTCAGCGCGATCACCCACGCGCTAGGCGGAGAAGTGTTGCCGCTTCCTGCCGTGGTAGCTGAGTGGGCCTCCACCTGGCCCGCTGCTCGGTCCGGTGAGGGCGCATGGTGAAGGGTGGCGCCGCAGTTCCCGCCCTGGAGTTGAGCGATGTCAGCGTCACGTACGGCCAGACGCTCGCCATCGCCAACGTCGACCTGAGCGTCCCACAGGGCACTCTGGCGGCCATCGTCGGCCCCAACGGTGCCGGGAAGAGCAGCCTCATCAGAGCCGTGCTCGGTCTAACCACCGCTGCGGGTGACGTGAAGGTGCTAGGGCGGCAGGGCGCCGCTGGCCGCCAACTAATCGCCTACGTTCCGCAACGAACTAGCGTCGATTGGGACTTCCCAGCTGATGTCCTCGACGTCGTGCTCATGGGCCTATACCGCGAGTTGCGTTGGTGGCGGCGCATCGGCAGGGACGAGCGGGACCGCGCCATGCGTGCGCTAGCGGAAGTCGGCATGGCTGACCTTGCCCGCCGTCAGGTTGCGCAGCTATCCGGTGGCCAGCAGCAGCGAGTGTTCCTTGCTCGCGCACTCGTGCAAGACGCCGACGTCTACCTCCTCGACGAACCGCTCACGGGCGTGGACGCGCCATCGGAGGCCGCCCTGATGGCGTCCCTGCGCAACCTAGTGGCAGTTGGGCGCACTGTCATCGCGGTCCACCACGACCTTTCGACGCTGCAGGCGTACTTCGACTGGCTGGCGCTGATAGATCGGAAGGTGATTGCAGCAGGGCCGCTGGCGGAGTGCCT
>JBIQMD010000012.1:0-12967 GCA_044463725.1 Truepera radiovictrix | reverse complement strand
AAGTCCGGCATGCGGAACTCGGGCACCTCCGCGTTCAGTGCATCCAACGCGTCCCCAGCCGCTAGCAGCGCAGCGACCAACTCGTAGTACGCCTCGCTGCCTTCCTCGACGTGCGGCAGGAGCCGCCCGATCAAGTCGATCTGCTCCTCGACTGCGGCGACTACGTCGTCTCTCGTGGCGGTGCCGAGATCCCGCTGCGCCTGCACTAGCCGCACCCCGGCGCCGAGAGCGCGCTCCAGTTCCGCCTCGGCGGCCTCCGCGGCCGCCCTAGCCTGCTGCCTAGCCTGGATGTTCCGCGCGACGGCGGCGGAGTCGATCGCTCCGGGCCGCTCGCCATCCTCGAACGCCTCGCGCTGCTGCCGCAGCTTCTCCAGCGCCGGCTGCGTGACCTGCTCCCACGCCTGCTGACGCGCTTCCGCCTCCGCTTCGGCCTCAGCGCGCGCCTGCGCTGCTGCGCGGTTCGCTATACGCCGCTGCAGCTGCTGGATCTGCTCCGGGGTGAGAGACCCACCCGCAGGCCGCTCGCCGCCCTCTTGGGCTTCACGTTCCTGACGTATGCGCTCCAGCTCCGGCTGGATGGTGGTCTCCCACGCTTCCCGCCTGGCGGCAGCTTCAGCTTCTGCCTCCGCCCGTTGGTTCGCTCGAATCCGCGCGCGGAGGTTAGCGCCTGTGAGCGTGCTCGGGTACCGGTCCTCCTCCTCTCGGTCCCGGTTCACGGCCCGAATAGCGTCCATCTGCCTGCCGGACTGAGTCTCCAACCGCGCCAGCTCGTCCAGGAACGCCTGGCGGGCCCGCAGCACGGCCAACGACTGCTGCGGGGTGCCGGCGCGCTCGTACAGGCCGTCCAGGCGCCGCAGGTGCGCCTCCTGCGCCTCCACGTACTCCCCGAGGGTGAGGTTGCCCTGCTCGTACCCGAGCTTCAGGCGCTGCAGGTCGTTCTGCACGCGCTGCGCTTCGTCAGCGATCGCGTCCCGCTCCGCGGTTCTGGCGGTGGCGGCCGCCTGCGTGGTCTTGAGTGCCGCCTGCCGCGCGTCGCGTTCCGCCTCCAGGCGCCGGACGGTAGCCGCCCACGCGGCTTCCTCCTCGGCACTGGTGGCCGCCGCGTGCGCTTCACGGGCGGCTGCGAGCTCCGCCTCGATCTGCTGCAGGTTGCGGTACGCCGTCGCCAGCTCAGTTACCTGCTCCGGCGTGCCCGTCCACCCCTCCGGCGGGCCCTGCGGCCCGAACTGCTCACCCGGCGACCAGACCGCCAGGTTCGCCTCATGCCGCTGCTGCGCGCGGCGTTGCGCCAGCAGGAGGTCGTAACGCTCCTGCTCCGCGTCCCGCAGGGCTATCGCGTCGTTGAGTTGCCGCTGGTACCTGGCCCGCGCTCCGAACTCGAGCGGTGACAGGCTGGCGATCTTCTGCTCCAGCTCCGCCACCGCCTGGCGGGCGTCCATGAGGTCCAGGAGCGCACCGCCGAGCTCTTCGCCCAACCCGGAGCGCACCTGACTGGCGAGCGCTTGCTCCGCCTGCTGGATGGCCGTGGTGGTGCCGGTGAGGAGGAAGTACCACTGTTCCCACTTCTCGATGAGGCCACCGAGCACGCTGACCATGGCCGGCAGGACGGTCTCGTACATCGTGACCATGTGCGGCATGAGCCGCTCTCCGAGTTCCGCGCGGGCGTCCGCCATGCGCGCCTCGTACTCGGCTGCGCTCCCCGCCGCGGAGTTGCGCATGGTGTCGGCCAGCTCCTGCGCGGAGCCCTCGGCGTTCATCATGTTCGCCGTGAACTCTTTGACCGTCTCAGACGCTGACCCGAGCGAAGCGGCGGCGGTCGAGCCGTACGAGCCCGTCGCTTGCGTGAGGATCTGCAGACCCTCACCACCGCGCTGCGTGAGCTCGTGCAGGCCGTCCAGCACGTCGCTGAAGTCCCGCAGGTTCCCCTCACCGTCAACCAGGCTGATGCCGAGCTCGTCCAGCTGGCCCTTCAACTGACCCGAGGGGTTGATGAGGCTCTGCAGCACACTCCGGAGGCCGGTCCCGATCAGGCTGGCGTCCATGCCGTTGTTGCTCAAGACGGCGGCCATGGCGGCCAGATCCTCGATCTCCAGGCCGGCAAGCTTGGCCGTGGGCCCGACGCGCGACACGATATCGACCATGTCGCTCACGTCCAGGTTCGAGTCCTGCGCGGCTCGAGCGAGGACGTCCATGACCCGGGAAGCCTGACTTGTGTCGTACCCGAGCGCGCGCAGGTTGTTACCCAGTTGACCCGCCGTGGTGCCGAGGTCACCGAACTTACCTGTGGCGGCGTCCACCTCGGACGCGGCACCCAGCACGCCAGCCTCCACTAGCGCGAAGGCCGTCTCGGCGTCGTAACCGGCTTTCACCAGGTCACCGACGGCCAGGCTTACGTCGGTGGCGCTGAATACTCTCGACGCCCTGGCGACGTCGTGAATCCGTTTAGATAATGCGGCGAGGTTCGTCTCCCCCGCCAACTTCAACTGCAATAGGCCCTGCTCGTAAACCTTGTACTCGTTCAGCGAATCGGCCACGAAGCGCGTAGTGGCCGCCACCGCGCCGCTGAACGCCTGCGCCAACGCCGTACCGATGAACGACCCCAGCGCAGCGCCAGAGAACGTAGCCTTGAACTGCTTGTTGAACGCCTCGCCGGCGGTTTGGCCGCCCTTCTTGCCGGTCTTCTCGCTCTCCTGCGTGACCTTCTTGTCGGCCTGGTTGAGGACCTTATCCAGGCTGGCGACGAACTGCTCGTCGTTTTCGAAGCCCAGGCGATAGAGCAGATCTCCGATGGTGAGAGACGACCTAGCCACGCGTCACCTCACATCCAGACGATGTTCTGCGGGTCCACCTTGGGCTCGTCTGCCGCACTGTCGTCGTCACCTTTCGAACCGCCCGTGAAGGCCCTGAGAATCGAGAGCCACCAGTGCTCGCCGGCGCCGTGCTTGATCTCCCAACTGGTGGCCAGGTGAGAGACGGTCAGGTCAACGAGGAGGGCGGCGGGGTCAGTTGGGCTTATCCCCAGCAGGCTGCTGGGGCGCTGCCCGTAACTCCTGGCCGCCTGGTGCAGCTCCAGCCATTGCCCTTGCGTCGAGTCGGTCGCGAAACCACTTGCGCATGTGCGCAGTCACCCCGTTCAAGTCACTGATGTGCACCACCGCGTGCTCCGCCTCTGGCAGGGTGAGGCGGTCCAGCTGCAGCTCGTCCGGGTTCACGGCGCACGCGCGTATCCAGCGGCTCGCGAGCTCGTGGATCTGCGTGAGGACCTCCGGCCCGAGCTGGCCGCCCTTGTTGGTGACGCGCTCGAGGCTGAAGGCGAACAGGAAGGACGGGAGTTCCTCCATGCTCTCGATCCACGCGCTTGGCGGGATGGCCTTGAGGTTGACGCGCTCACCGCCGACGAGCACGAACCAGTCCTTGCGTTCCTCCCGCACGCCCGGAACGGCGTCGACCTTGCCGGAGAGCTCGCCGAGGTCCGCCCGTAGGAGGGCGTTCTCGCGCTCGAGTTCAGCCAGGCGGTTGGTGATCTCGTCGGGCGCAGCGACGCCTAGGAAGCGCGCCAGCGCCCGACGCTGCCGTCGGCTCACTCGTAGTTGAGCAGGCGACCGAGGGCGGTCTGGCCGGGCAGGAGGCTTGCCTGGATGACAACGGGCAGGTCCCCACCGGCTTCGGCGTTGTTGAAGTTGAAGCTGCCGTCGAGGCCGATGGCCGCGCGGTAGATCTGGTACTCCGTGCGCGCGGTCGGGGAGGTGGTGAGCTCCTCCTCGAACCACACCTCGTAGTAATTGCGGGCGCCAGAGTGCCCCAGCGGCATCTCGGTGTGCGCCAGGGGCGTGTAGTCGTACGAGATGAGCAGGTCGTCGTTGGCGCTGATTCCGCCGCCGGAGACCGCGACGATCATCGTCGTGGTCGGGGTGACGACCACCACGTAATCGGTGTTGAGGCTGTGCGGGGTGCCCTGGTCGTCGTCGACCACGATGTTCGTGAGGCCGGTGCGGGGGATGGTGACGGAGAGCTGGCCGCTGGCGGGCATCGTGTACTCTTCGTCCACGACGTTCACGGGGCTTGCGGGAACGTCCGTGATCTGCCCGGCGTTCACGTCGAGGGCGTACATGAGGTTCTGCTTCGTCCACTCGCGCAGGACGATGTTGCCCGTCATGGTGAGGGACTGAACTGCGCTGGCGACTTCCACTTCGGGGAAGTGGTCGTTCTTGGTGCGGAACGTCTTCTCCATGCTGAGCGTGGCGTCAGCGCCGAGGAGCCCGACGGGCGTGCAGCCTGCCTTGCCGGCGCCTACGGGCCCGATGAGCACCCGCGCGCCTTTGCTGAATCCGACCTTGCCTGGGTTGACCGTGCTGTACATGCTCTCCTCCTTAGGAGATCCAGGTGACTTCGAGGTTGACGCGGGTCGCCAGGAGGCGGCCTGCGGGGCCGACAGCGTCGAGGCGCTCATGGCCAATGACGCGGAAGCGGTTCAGGGGCTGGGAGAGGCTCCCGTCGTACGAGTACCCGGCGGCGCAGTCCTCGATGAGGTCGAGCACCTCCGCCACCTGGTAGACGGTCTGGCCGTAGATGGTCACGTCGACCAGCCAGGTCTTCTCTTCCCTGCTGGGCGCGGTGGCGTCACCGTTGCCGCCTTCGAGGATGAGGATGGGTACGGGTAGGTCGTCTATGCGGATGTCGTCGCCGACGATGCGGGCGCCGCTCTTGAGGCTGGTGGCGCCGAGCGTGTGCTTGAGGTAGCCCCGGAGGGGCACGTGTTTCTCGAGCACGCTGACGATGCTGCGCAGGGCGTTGGCGCGGTTACCGGCCACGTGAGCCTCCTGACATGAAGCCGCGCTTGTAGACGGTTAGTGGAATCTGCTTGATCCGTTCTGCTGTTGGCTGTAGCACCGGGTGCCCAACGCGCGCTTTGGTCAGGTGCTTGCTGGTGCCGCCCTTGGTGCGCCAGTGCATGTGCCGGCGCTTCCCGCCCGTGGTGAAGAGGTACCCGCCAGTGCCGCCCGGCGCGGACTGCAGGCTGCTGTTGGGCCCGCCGACGTACAGGCCCATGGCCACGCTGGTGCCGCGCGCACGGAGGCTGACCTTGCGGCGGCCCTTGCCGTGAACGACCTTCCCGCGCACCGCCTTACCGTGCCGGAGGATGCCGGCGCCGTTGCGCTGCATCCACGACCCGATGTACTTGGCTGGCACCCAGTGAGGCTTGAACCCGAGCTCGAGGTACTGAGCGTGCGGTGCGCTCTTGGTGGGGATGCCCCACAGGACGCTGCTGCCGTCCTGGTGCTTCGTCTGCGTGATCGAGTTGCGTCGCGTGCCAGTGTCGTTATGCCGCGTGGCTTGCACCTTCGCGCGATTGGTGAGCTCGACCGCCACAGCGTAGAGGCCGTTCTGCCTCTTCCGGCGGAACAGCATGAGCACCTCGCGGGGGGTCTTACGAGCCATGGTGCGGCCTCCGACCGAGCGCGAGACGCCACTCGTTACTGGTGAGCGCCACGCCGAGGACCTGGTACTCACCGTTCAAGGCGTGCGTGGCCACAGCGACCCTGGTGGCCACGTTGAGGTTAACGGTCGTGTGCACATGCAGCTGACCGGTCAGTACGCCCTCCAGCGCGAGCTGCTGTTCCCAGGAGCGGTCAGGGCTCGCCAGGTACGCGGGGCCCTCCCACAACGGAGCGCTGGTCTCGCTGACCTTGTGGCCGTGATCGAGAACGTCCTCATCCTTGAAAATCTTGACGGTGCAGTTCACCATGTCAGGCCACCGCCACGTCGCTGATCCAGGGCCGGAGGAGCTGCTCAGCGGCAGGCACGGGGAACGCGTCACGGCGCTCCGAGCCCGAGAAGTCACCGAGCCGCAGGAAGTCGTACCTGGACCGTTCGGCGTCGGCCAGGCCGAGGTAGTGCCCGGCTAGGAGGGCGGCTGCGCGGTTCACGGCGCTCGGGATCTCGGGCACGCCCCGGACGACCTCGACGCGGTACGTGCCGGCCTGCCAGGGCAGTTGGTCGTACGCGCTGTCGAAGAGTTCGAGACCGTACCGTTGGAGTTCCCAGAGGCGCCCGTGCCCGATGGCCGGGCTCACGTCCTCCACGCTGATGGTGTCCCTGGGGAGGCGCAGGAGGTATGTGGCCGCCTGCAGGCTGACCTTGAGGGTCTCGCTGGTGGTGGTTCCCCACGTGCTTATGCGGGTGCGGGTCTCGATGACCTGCTCCGCGAACGCCAACGCGGCCGCCTGGTTCCCTGGGAGGGGTACCGGGTCAGCCGGAGGCGCTGGCTGCACCGGCGGGGCGTAACCCGCCAGCGGCAGCACGACGTAGGGATCCAACCAGCCGGGCATTAGTCCGCCTCCACCACCTGCAGGTCGTAGCGGTCCTTGAGGCGCTCGTAGTCTGCGCGGGCCATGCGGCGGGCCTTGAGGCCGTCATAGACGGTCTGGCCAACCATGATGCGGCCAGCCTCGCTTTTCGGCCCGATGCGCACGAGGACGTGACTGGCGGCCGGCTGGGCGGCCACCGGAGCGTCGGCAGGGGCCTCACTGGGCGCGGCCGGCTTCGCGGCGGCGGCCTTGGGCTTGGACTTCTTGGCGGGGGCCTTCTTCGTGCTCATATGGCACTCCCAACCGTGAGCTTGTGCCAACCGCTCGTGTCGTCCACGGTGCAGTCGGTCAGGGCTATGTACGCGTCCGTGCCGTCCACGCGCACGCTGCCTGCAGGCACGGCTGTGCCGAGCACGCGGTTCACGCCACTGGCCAGCGTCCCGCTGCCGGAGACGGTCACACCGTCACAGTCCTTAGCCAGCACGATGCTGTTGCCAGCGGTGCCTTCCGCCAGAGCGGTGACGGTGATGGCGGCTGTGCTGCTGGCGGCTACGCTGACGCCCTCACTAGCTGCCACCGCGGTGAGTGCGGCGAGGAGGTTATCCCTCGTCTCGCCAGCGTCCGCGCCGATCTCGACCTCGCCCTCCGCCGGGTCGGACGCCACGAACTCCAGCGTGGTGGCGCCGACAGTGACGGTGTCCGTAACAGACACGTTGGCGTTGTTGCTGACCGTGATGGTCCCACTCGCCTTGACGCCAGCGACGGCCTTGACGGGCGCGCCCGCCTGGCCGATGGCGTCCTGCACGTACCGGGCTTGGGCGCCGAGCTGCTGGAGCTCAGCGCCTCCCTTCCCCGCCTGCGTGGTGACCTTGGGAACGCCAGCCATGCTTAGGCGCTAGCCTTCGCCTGGATGCCCTGGTGACGCACGATGGCGGTGGGCCACTCGTAACCGAGGCCGACGAACTCCTGCAGCTCGATGCGGCTAACGAAGCCGGGCTGGCGGTGCGCTTCGATGCGCAGGGTGAGGCCGTCGCCGATGCTGACGAAGTCGCGGTGCACGAGGTAGCCCGTGCCGGACTCCACGCTGCCGTCCTGGTCGAAGATCTCGTCGTCGGGCAACTGAGCGATGCCGTAGACGTCGATGCCGCGGTAACGGCCGATGGCGACGGGGCCGGGCACGGTGCTGCGGTCCTGCGCGTACTGGTCGCCGAGGGCGGTGGCGCGCGCTGCGCGGATCTCCGCGAAGTCATCGGCCCTGGCGAGCGGCAGGTAGTACGCGAGGCGGCTGGGGTTGCCGCGGAACGCGGCGGGCATGGCGCGGAGCATGTTGTTCAGCACGTCCTCGCTGAACTGCACGCCGGTGGCGCTGCCCGTGACGGGGTGCGCCTCGGTGACGCCGGTCATGGTCCGGAAGCCCCGGAAGGTGGCGGGCGCCGGGTGACTGCCCGTACCGAGCCAGAAGGCGGCGTCCTCCGCGGCCTGCGCGGCGCCGCGGAACTCCGGCAGCAGGTACTCGCTCACGAACCGCGCACCGCTGGCGTTGAAGTGCAGGAACGAGTCCGCCACGACGGTGGCGCCGGTCAGCTCGCTCACCTCGATGGGGAACGTGTCCAGCGTCGGGTCGGTCGGGGTGATCGCCGACGTGCTGCCGCCCTGGCTGGGGCGGTTCCACTGGAACCCGAGGCCCTGCCGGTCGAAGCGCGGGAAGTCCACCTTCTTCGTGCCGGCCATGGGCAGGGTGCGGAAGTGGTTCCGGAAGACGATGTCCGGGCTGGGCTTCACCACGAACTGGCGGGCGAGCTCTTCGAAGATGACGGTGCCGTTACCTTCGATGGTGAGCGCGCGTTCGCTGATGCCGTGGTCCTTCAGGAGGTTGTCGAGCTCCTGGCGGTCCTTGGCGGTGATCTCCTGCTGCCGGAGCTGCTTGAAGACCGTGCGGGTCATGACCTCGGTGAGGAGCTGCTCGGGCTCGAGCTTGTTGCTGCGGACGCGAATCCCGCTCGCGATGGCGGCCATGGGGTTCTCGGGCAGGCGGGCGAGCTCGGCGAGGCGTGCCTGCACGCGCTCGTCGATGCGCTCGTCCAGGCCCTCGGCCGCGTCGTCGCCTTCGCCTTCGTCCTCTTCCGTCTCTTCGACGGTGGAGCGCAGCTCGACAAGCTCACCTGGGGTGGGCTGGTCGTCGCTGGCGACGATGGTGAGGTTGCGGCGGCCGAGGAGGCGCGCGAGGAGGCCACCGGAGCGCTCGTCGGCCGGCTGGCCGTCGTCACCCTCGGCGCCTTCGATGCGGGCGCGCACGTCAGGCGAGAGCGCGGCGAAGGCGGCCTTAGCCTGCTTCTCCGCGTCCGCCTGGGCTACGCCCTCAGCTACGAGTTGGGCCGTTCGGGCCCGGATCCATTCGTTCACAGTCCCCTCCTTCTGGGGTCTCGCGCGCTGGGACCGTCCCAGGCCGAGTTGCGTGTGCCGCTCGAGGTGAGCGCGTGCCCTGTCCGCCACCTGCGCCGCCGTGAGCGACGCGAAGGGCGGGATGGTAATGCGGCCGGCTTCGAGATCCTCAAGCGCGCGCCGGAGTTGGGTTTCATCCACGGAGTGGGAACGAGTGTCGTGATGCGGCAGCCAGGCGAGCTGGCGGACTCGTTCAGGGTCAGTGATTTCGCCGTTCAGGACCTTGGGGTCCACCACAGCGAACGCCCACAGGGCAGGTAGCGCACGGACGCTCAGGAGGTCAGCGCCAGGCACGCCGGGCACGTCGACGAGACTTAAGCCGGTGTGCTCGGGTTCCGGTGACAGGCGGTGGTAGACCTCGGCCTCATCAGCTCCTGCGTACGCCCGGCGTTCCGTTTCAACTGGCACAAACTCGAGCGAAGCGGAGTTGATCTTGCCGGACTGCACGAGGACCATCACCTGCGGGTCGAGGACCTGAACCTCCACCTCGAGCTGCGGGGTGAAGTCCACGCGGGTGGCGCGACCGATGTTCGCGCGGCCCTCCACGCCCCGGAGTTCCGGGAGGTTGTGCTGCAGGCTGACGGTGCGGTGCTGCTGGTACCCAGCCCACCAGTCGCGCATGAGCGCCTCGGCGGTGATGACCGTGCCGTACGTGTCGACAATCTGGTCGTTACTGGCTTGGAGGAGGAGAGTGTCGCCGGCTCCGGCGCGGACCGTTAGATCAACGCGGCGGAGCTCCGCCGGCGGGTTCGCCACGGCGGCGCGGGTCCTGATCAGGTTGGTTAGGCGTCGAGAAATGACAAGCCCTCCGGGTGCAGTCAGTACTTACTGCGGCCCGGAGGGCCTCTTGCTACGTGGAGTTTAGCACGGAGTACGGGCTAGTCAACGCCCAGAACTGTGCACCTGCAGTTCACGACGTTAGAAATACTCGCCCCCTTGCTTGTGTCACCAGGGAACATGAGCTCTTCACCAGAGACAGTGAACGGCTCTCGCGCTCCAACCACCTGGCCATCTGCGCTCTGATGGTCAAAAGGACTCGACGGTGTTGGGCGCCGGACTCTGGCGTCTCGAGAAGTCAGCCACTGCTTGTTGGGGAAGCCTGCTTGTTCGATGGCCGCAAGGGCCGCGTTGTTGGAGGCCGTCGAGTAGCTCGATCGCACGAGCCGCTCGGCCCTATAGAACTCGGCGCCATACTCCCTGCTGATCTGCCTGGCTGCTTCGACGTACGGCACGCCGTCCGCCTTCTGCCGCACTAGCCGCTTGGCGAGCGTCTCCGGGTCGGTGAGGGTGCGCCAGTAGGAGCTCACGTCCGACTCGAGCATGCTCTTAGCCTCGGCCTCTAGCCGGCGGGTTCGGGGGTCGCGCTCGAGGAACCCGCCGCGCTGCGCCGCGCTGGTGGCCAGCTGCGTGGTGACGGTCTTGACCTCGGTCAGGTCTAGGAGGTCGGCGGGCGTGATGTCGTGGCCGTGCTTCTCGAGCTCGGCGGTTAGCCACGCGATCTCGAAGTCGTGCAGCCTGGCCTCGAGGACGAGCTGCTTGTAGAGAGGGCCGGCGGCGGCGAGCATGATGCGCAACCAGCGTGCATGCAGGCGCCTGGTGGCCGCCCACAGGGGTGGGGCGTGTTGCCTGACGGCGGCTTCCACTTTGCGGTGGTGCAGCGCTCTTACGCGCTGGGGGTTACTCCTCCGCCTGGTCATCCGGGCCGCCGACCCCGTACTCCATCGCGGGCAGCATGCTGGCGGGCAGAAGCGGCACCGTCTCCCCCGCCGGCTCGTACCCGAGGAGCTGTCGCGCTTCCGCCTGGCTTAGGATGGGCGCGCCGGCCGACTTGACGAGCGCCTCCACCTTCTTGAGGAGCTGCTCCACCCCGTCGAACTTCAGCACGAAGTCGTAGTCCCGCACGTCGAGGCCGTGCGGGGCAGGGGCGTGCAGGATCCTGTTGATGATGGCCACGGCCGGCGCCGCGAAGGGCTGCAGGGTCTGCGTTACGAAGTCGTCGGACTGCTGCTCGGCTGTAGCCCTGTAGCCGCCTTCGGGTAGGCCGAGGTTCAGGAGGCTTATGTGCCGCACGGCGAGGATCTCGTCGCGGGTGAGCTTCCCCAGATTGGGGAAGGTGGGGTCCTCGAGCTTGTGATCGAGGGGCGTGGCGTCGACGATGATGCCGCCCGGGTAACGGATGAGCAGGTTCCGGCCCGCCATGTCGCCCACGTTCGCCGCGAGGAAGGACCGCACGACCTGGTAAAGCTCGTCTATCTGGTCCTGGCCGGGGCGCGCACCGGCCCATTCGGGGTCTTCCGTGACCTTGATCAAGTAGCGGGGCGTGCCGTGGTTTTTGAAGAAGCCTTTGAGGTAACGGCGGTGCTCGTTGTCGAGGTCCACGGAGTCCCTGGCGGGTAGCCAGGCGGGCAGGCCGTAGTAACTGCTGACGGTGTTGGTGGTGCGCTGGTGGATGAACTCGCGCGCGTCCTTGTCGCTGGCCTTGCGGGAGCCGAACGGCATGAAGTTGAACTCGCCGCGGTACGGGTCCATCTGGAAGAGGTTGAGCTGCCCGGCGTGCGCGCGGTACCAGACGAACTGCGGGAGCAGGTGACTGACGGCGGCGGGCTCTCGGCCGGCCTGGTCGCGCAGGACCTCCACGAAGACGTTGCCGGTCTGGTCGCTCACGACGCACAGTGCGCGCAGCAGGCCGGGCAGGTCGAGCTCGCTGACGCCATCACGGCCGATGGTCTCCCGGCTTAGCCAGGCGCGGGCTCGGTTGTAGCCCTCGTCGCTTTTCTTGTCGAAGTCGCTGGATCGCTCGAGGCTGTTGCCGTTGGTGTCCACCTCGCGGGCGGCGAGGTCCCATTCGGCGGCGGCTACCGTGTCGGCTAGGAGGTTCCCGACTGCGCCGAGCCACGGGTTGCCGAGGTAGAAGTCGATGAGTTTGCTGGCGGGTATTGGCCAGGGGACTTGTACGGCGTCGTCGTGCGTGCTGGCGGCCTCGCTGGCTTCCGCTTCGGTTGGGGCGTTGATGCGGAGTTGGAGGGCGGAGTAGAGGTCGACGCTGCCGAGGGTCTCCCCGCGCACGTCGATAGTGATGGTGTTGGCTGGGGTGGTCATACGGCTTCTCCCTTGACACTCCACGCGCTGGGCGCGGGCACGTTGTTGATCGCGTCACTAAGGCTGTCGGCGGTGTCATCGTGCTTGCCGTCCGGGAAGCCCTCCAGGTCACCGAACACCCAGTCGTTCCAGGGTGCGCGCACGAACTTGAGGAGGCCCTGCTCCGCCAGGCTGGACGCCTGAGTGAACCTGGTGACCTTGTCGCCGGTGGGCCGCACGATGCGCACGCCTATCCCGCGCAACTCCTCGAGGGTCGCGCGTTGCTGCGCCAGTGTCTTCCCCGCCTCGCCGGGGTCCTGCGGCACGATCTGGATGACGTTGGGCCCATCCGCCAGGGCGGTCCTGATGAATAGCTCCTTGACCTCGCTAGGCGTGCCACGGAGGCGCACAGCGTCCAGCGCGTAGTGCTCCGGGTCCTTACCGCGGCCGACCTTCATGCCGACCGTCCAGTCCGGATCTGGGTTGCTGGGGCTTGGGGCGGTGCCGGCGAAGTCCCATGCCCTGACAACGCTGAGGCCGTCGGGTGCGCGGTCGATCACGTCGACCCACTGGCGCTTGAAGAGCAGGCCGGCGGAGTGCCGGATGTTCCAGTTGCCGCCCAGCAGGCGCTCCCGCTCGACGAGGGGCAGCGCGCGGAGGCGGCTGCGGTAGGTTGGGTCCTTGTCGAGCAGCGCCGGGTTGTCCTCGAGGCGGGCGGCGATGAACGTGAACGACTGCGGATCGCCCTCCTCCAGGCCAGGGTTCTGTTCGAGCAGCTGCTCCCGGGTGTCCGCCCACACGAGCTCGTCGCCCGCTCGAGCGAACCAGCGAACGACGCCGCTGCGCTCGGAGATGGGTGTGCCGTCGGGCCCGATCCACCAGTCGATGAGCTTCCGGACCCAGCTGTCAGGGTCGGGGTTACAGGTGCCGCGCGCGTAGGGCTGCACGCCGCTGACGGTGCGGAGGCGGCTCATGAGGTACCAGAACTGGCCTTCCTCGAACTCGGTGATCTCGTCGAAGTAGGCGGCGGCGTACTGCTTGCCTTGGTGCGCGTGCTTGTCCTTGTCGTGCTGTAGGTGCCTGAGTTCGATGCGTGCGCCGCTGGGCCAGCGCCATTCGAGGACGGGGCTCATGCGGCT
>JBIQMD010000011.1:0-12985 GCA_044463725.1 Truepera radiovictrix | reverse complement strand
CACTAAGCGTCCAACCATTCTTCGCAGTAGCGGGGCAGAGGGCAGGCAAAGCCCTACTGGTCGAACAGAGCGAAACTGAACCGCTCCGCGAACTGGTTCGACACCCCGAAGATAGCGCTGGCAACGCGTGGTTCGTAGATGGCCCTCAGCGTCTCATCGAAGAGCGCGAGCCAGTCACCGAAGTGGCGCTTCTCCATGCCAGGAACGCCGAAGTGCGCGCCCAACGGAAAGCCCTCGTAACGCCCACTGCGGAGCAGGACGCTCGACCAGAAGTTCTTCATCTGTGAGAGGTGCTTATCCCAGCGGCCCTCGAGGCGCTCGTTGAAGACCGGCCCTAATGTGGGGTGTTGCTGCACGGAGGCGTAGAAGCGTTCGACGAAGAGTGCGATGTTCTCCTCCGTCACGCTTGTATGTAGTGTGGTTACGGCGCTTGCGCTTGACACTTGGGCAGGCTAGCACCCTATCGTTGTCGGCGGCGTTTGCGCCGTGGCCGAGCCAGTTCGCCGCGCCAAGGTCATCATCGGTGGCTGCTGGTCGGGTAGCATGCCGACCGGATGTCGACGAACAGACACTTCACCGAGCCGACCACCGCTTACTGGCAGGGCTTCACAAACGAGGCCGATCTACCTGAAGGTGTTCGCGTCGGCGACGGGCCTTGGCGCTTCGGTTACCCCGTCGAACTCCCCGGTGCGCGCTTCTTGGTGTTGCCCATTCGGCAACTCGCAGCCGACCCGTCGCTTGCCGTCGCGTCCCTGATAAGCAACCAGGCGTCGCTTGAAGTCGTCGACACACTGGGCGCCATGCTCGCCGAGCGCCTAGCGCCATACGAACCCGAGGTAGTCGTCGGCATGCCGACCCTCGGGTTGGCTTTCGCGCCGGTGGTCGCCAGGGAGTTGGGGCTCGAGCGGATGGTGCCGCTCGGGTACTCACGGAAGTACTGGTACGAGGAGTCGATGTCGGCGACGGTGCGGTCGATAACGGCCCCGGATGACGCTAAGCGCGTCTACCTCGACCCCAACCTGGCACCGCTGATCCGCGGCCGCCGCGTAGTGCTGGTCGACGACGTCGTTAGTAGCGGCACGACGCTGGACGCACCTTGGCGGCTCGTCGAGTCGCTCGGGGCCGAGGTGCTGGCCTGCGGAGTGGTCATGCGGCAAGGCGATCGGTGGGCCGAGACGCTCGGGCCGGAGCGGGCGAAGAGAGTCGTTGGCGTGTTCGATACCCCGCACTTCACTGCCGTGCCTAACGGCTGGGTGAGGCGCGGGCCGACCTAACCCTGCGGCCTGACCGTGAGGCATTGCGTTAGCTGGCCGAACGGCCCAAGCGCGTCGTGGAGCACGCTCGTGGTTAGGCCGAGGCCGGTGGGGCCGAAGGAAACGGCGGTATCGAACCTGGTCCAGCCGGCTACTGGCGCACGGAACAGGTGCACCGTTAGGTCAACGTTCGGGAAGGCGACCTCGTTGATGGGCTGCCGCACCGTCATGCCGTTCGCGGCGTCGAGCAGCCTGAGGGCGTTCGCCGTCGCGCTGACTTCCTCCCCGGCGACTAAACTGACGTCGCTGCGCAGCCAGAACTGTGCCCGGCCGGGCTCGTGCTCCTTGCGCTTGACCTCCAGCATGCGGATGAATCCGCCCGGCCACACCTCAGCTGGGTTCCAGTGTGGCAACTCGCTTGGTGACGCAATGCGCGGGAGGGGTGAGGCCGCGATCTCGGTGGTGGTGAACGCTTGAGCGAGCCACGCGCGCGCGATCACTGCCGGGCGGCCGGCATGGCTGAGGCGCGCCTCGACCAACTCGATGGTGCGGCCTGGCCGCATGACGGAGACGGTGAGGTCGAACGGTTCGAGGGGCAGGGTGCCGAGGATGTCGCACGACAGGCGCGCTAGCTGCAAGCGGTCGCTACGCCGGGCGGCATGGTCGACCTCGACGGCGTGCGCGATCAGCCCGATGGCGGGCGCGATGTGCTGCTCGTCCTCGACCCACGCCCCACCGACGTGTTCGGTCGGGCGGAAGCTCGTCTGGGAGAGGCGCTCGAAGTAGGCAGGGCCTTGCCAGGTAGTCTGGGGTTTCGGTGCTTCGGTCACTTTGGCTAAGCCTAACCTCGCGCGGAGGTGGGCGGTGATGGTGGCCAGCCAAGGCTGCACGGTCGGATTCGTCGGTAGAGAACCTCCAGTGCCTTGGTAGGCGCGCGACCGCTGCCGTTAGACGCACGTGACGGTAGACTCGGCGAATATGCACCGTTCCTCGCACGGATCCGAGGCAGAAGGCAGCGGGGCAAGCTCCGAGTTCGGCCCCGCGGTCTACGAACGCTCGCTCGCGGCGCTCGCTAGAGAGATGGCAAGCGGTGGCCTCACGTCGGAGGCCGCAGTGAACGCCTACAGCGAGCGCATCCGCGGCATCGACCACAGTGGCCCGCACGTCGGCGCGGTGGTCGAGCTGAACCCCGGCGCGCTGGACGACGCGCGCGCACTTGACGCCGAGCGCCGCGCCAAGGGGCCACGTGGGCCGCTGCACGGCGTGCCGATCCTCCTCAAAGACAACATTTCTACCGCCGACAGGACCCGCACGGCAGCTGGTTCCCTGGCGCTGGCTGAGTCGTTCGCACAGCACGACAGCGGCGTTGCCCAGCGGTTGCGTGCGGCCGGCGCGGTGTTGCTCGGCAAGGCGAACATGTCCGAGTGGGCGAACTTCCGATCTACGCGTTCCGTTTCCGGCTGGAGCGGCCGCGGCGGTCAGTGCCGCAACCCTTACGCGCTGGAGCGCAGCCCGAGCGGTTCGTCTAGCGGTTCGGGCGTGGCCGCCGCCGCCAGCTTCTGCGCCGCGGCGGTAGGAACCGAGACAGACGGCTCGATCGTTGGGCCCTCCTCCGCGAACGGGGTCGTTGGGTTCAAGCCTACGGTCGGCCTCGTTTCGCGCGCCGGCATCATCCCCATCGCCCACAGCCAGGACACCGCGGGGCCGATGGCGCGCACCGTCGAGGACGCAGTGCTCTTACTTGCTGCCATGCAGGGCGCTGACCCCAACGACCCTGTCACGACTAGCGTTCCGGCCGGCGCGTTCATCGATGTAGCAGACGTGTTGCGGCCCGGCGGCCTCGAAGGCGTGCGCCTTGGCGTGGTCCGTGGGTTCGTGGATTCTCACCCCGAGGTGGAGCTGCAGTTCACGGTGTTGCTTGAGCTGCTGAGGGCCGCGGGGGCGCAACTCGTCGACGACTTGACCATGCCGAAGCTGGGCGAGTGGCGGGCCGCCGAGCGCGAGGTCCTGCTCTACGAGTTCAAGCACGGCGTCAATGCGTACCTGGAAGGCCTGCCGGACGGCGGGCAGCCGCGAACGCTCGAGGAGATCATCGCGTTCAACAGCGCTAACGCCGAAGCGTCCATGCCGTACTTCGGCCAGGAGCTTCTGTTTTCGGCCCAGGCGAAAGGGCCTCTCACGGACCCCACCTACCTCGAGGCACTAGCTGCCAGCCGCCGCATGTGCCGTGAGGATGGCATCGATGCGCTGCTCGGTGAGCACCGGCTGGACGCACTGATAAGCCCGACGATGGGCCCTGCCGGCCTCATCGACCATGTGTACGGCGACGCGAAGCGGCCAGGGAGTTCGGCGGCCAGCCCCGCAGCCGTAGCTGGTTACCCGCACGTGACGGTGCCAGCGGGGTTCGTGCACGGCTTGCCGTGGGGCATGTCGATCTTCGGCACCGCCTGGCGCGACGCCGACGTGCTGCGCTACGCCTACGCCTTCGAGCAGGCGACCAAGGCGCGGCGTGCGCCGCGGCTGTTGGGAACGGCGATAGGTTGACGGAACGGCGATAGCTCGACATTCATCGACGACATGTCGAGCGGGTGTACACGTTGCGCGAACGTGTCGATGAATCGCGCGAATTTCGACATGAGCCGCCATTGACTTGGTCCCGCGCGATACTGTCTGTATGAAGCCGGGTTCCTCTGCAGAACGACTCGCTACGCGCGGCTTGATCACGCACGCGATGAAGCCCGAGTTGTGGCTACTCGATCCTGACGTCGTGCACCTGAACCATGGCTCGTACGGCGCAGTGCCGACGCCAGTGCTGGCGGCTCAGCGCCGAGCGGCGGAGGCGGCGGAACGCAGCCCGGAGCGCTTCTACCGTACCGACTTGGCGCCCGCGCTGGACGCGGTCAGGCAGCGCGTTGCCGAGTGGTTGAGCACGGACGCTGATGGCCTTGCGCTCGTGCAGAACGCCACGGAGGCCGTGCAGGTAGTCCTTGAGAGCGTCCGGCTGGAGCCGGGAGCGGAAGTCGTCTACACGGACCACGCCTACCCGTGGGTGAAGGCCGCGATAGCTCGAGCCTGCGCTGAGCGCGGCGCCGTGGTGCGCAGCGTTCCGCTGCCTGACCCGAACGGGATGACGGAAGCCGAGTTTGAGGAAGCGCTAGTCGTGGACCTGTCTGGCGCCTTGAGTGAGCGGACGGCGTTGCTGGTACTCGACCAGATCACGTCCGCCTCGGCGCTGCGGTTGCCCGTCGAGGCCGTGTGCGCCGCACTCGGCAACCAAGTCTCCATCCTCGTTGACGGCGCCCACGCTCCCGGCCTCATAGACTCACCCGTGCCAACCGGCGCGGCTTTCTGGCTCGGCAACCTGCACAAATGGGCGTTTTCTGCGCGGACGGCCGCGGCGCTCGTGGTGGCGCCGCAGTGGCGCGAGCGGGTGCAACCGCTGGTCACCAGTGCGGGCGCCTGGCGCGGGTACCCCGGCTCGTTCACTTACCTCGGCACTCAGGACGCATCGGCCTACCTCGCGCTACCTGCTGCGCTCGACTTCCCGACCGAGCACCTCGGCATGACCTTCCACGGACTCCGCGAGCGCAACGCCGCGGTGCTCAACCTAGGAGTACAGCGGCTAACCGCCGCACTCGGCACGCCGCAGCCAGTGGCCGCCGGCCTGCCCATGCAAGCCGTGCCGCTCGGAGTCGACGGGGGTGACGTTCAGGCGGCCGAGCTTGGTAACCGGTTACGCGAACTAGGCGTGGAGGTAGCGATCACGTCGGTAAGTCAGCAGCTGTACGCGCGCGTGTCGGTGCAAGCGTACGTCGGCGTGACTGCGTTCGAGCGGCTGGCGGCGGCGTTGGGGGAGGTTGGGTAGGGGGTGGCCCAGCTTCCGTCACCGCGAGGTTGCGGCTGCCAAACTGGGCGCGAACCTACGGTCTTGAAGTTGTAGTCGCCGCGCCGTATTCAGCTTGTGTTCGCGTGCGGCAAGCTCGAGTTGCAGCGGATCGGTCTCCGAGTTCGCGAGCATGCCCATGATGGCGTGATGCTCGTTAACCGATCCATGGGCCCGGTCCGGCATCAGGTAGAAGGCGGCAGCGCTTAGGTAGGAGTCAAGCTGGCCCCACAACGCCTGGATCGAGTTGGTCAATACATCGTTGTCGCAAACACCATAGATGGTGAAGTGGAATTGGCGGTTACCCCTGCTGAACGCTTCCCAGTCCTCGGCCTTCAGTGCCGCAGCCATCGTGGCGTCATCGTGCTTCAAGGCTTCTAGGACCTCGTTCGCGCGCGGGAGCGCGAGGCGTGTGGCGTAGCCCTCAAGGACGGCCAGCGCCTCGAGCGTTCGCTTTATCGTCTCGCCGGTGATGAGCGAGACGACGGCCCCGATGTGGGGCGTGAGGGTGACTAGGCCCTCGGCCTCTAGTCGGAGCAGTGCCTCCCTCACCGGGATGGCGCTTGTGCCGATCTCGTGCCCTAGCCGGTTCACCACTATGCGCTGCCCTGGTAACAGGTCGCCTGCGGTGATGCGGTCCTTGATCACTTGATAGGCGTAGTCTTGCTTTGTCCGCATCATGCTAATAGCCTCCCCGGCCCCTGTCCTTGCATTCTAGCGCATGTTAGATTATATAAAATAGAGACAAGCCACACTCACCCTCCGGCTCGGGCACGGGGCGGAGGACCATAAGAATAGGAGGCAGCGTCGATGGCACGTGGACCCAGTGAACCACTTTTTCGCTGCGGCCCGAAGCTACTCCCGCTTGATTGGGAGCTATCCCACGACCAATTGTGCTCACCACCTCACGCTTGTGCTTCAACTTGAAACACCCGTCTAAACGGAGGTTACTTGCAGATGAGTCAGTCTCGACCGCACCCACGTTCGTTCCGTATCGTTCGGCGCTTCACCCTGGTTGGCCTGCTCACGTTGGGCTTGGCCGTGGGAGGTGCCGCGTTCGCGCAAGCGAGCGCGAATCGCCTCGTGTTCGCGGGCAACCAAGAACCGTCAAGCCTTGACCCCACGCTCGGTAGCCGCAACGTCAACGAGCGCGAGGTTACCGCCCAGATCTTCGAGACGCTCGTTTACCTCGGGCAGGACTACACCATCTACCCCGGTCTGGCAGCAGCCTGGTCGGCTAACGTCGAGAAGACGGAGTGGACGTTCACGATCCGTAGCGGGGTCACCTTCCATAACGGCGACGCTCTCACTGCGCAAGGTGTGGCCGATCAGTTCGACTTCGCCCGCACGAACACGGAACTGCTCGGCGGTAGTTGGAGCCAGCTCTCAGAACCACTGGCTGGCGTGAGCGTCGCTGGCAATGACGTCACCGTGACCTTCAAGGCGCCGCGCCCCGACCTCCTGATCGAGTTAGCGGATCCTGGTTTCGGCGTCTCCAACATCGCCTACATCACGAAGGTCGGCCAAGAGGGCGGTTACAACCCAATCGGCACCGGGCCGTTCATGTTCAAGGAGTGGGTCAGCGGCAGCCACATCACGCTGGTACGCAACCCCGATTGGACTTGGGGCTCTCCGATGTTCGGAACCTCCGGCCCCGCCCCACTTGACGAGCTGGTGTTCCAGTTCATCCCAGAAGCACAGACGCGCTTAGCCACTCTGGAAGCTGGCGAGACTCAGTTCCTCGACATGCTACCTTTCGCCGATATCGCTCGAATTCGCGACTCTGAAGCGTTTGCCGTTACTGGCTTCCAACTGCCCGGACTGCCACAGATGAATTACCTGAACACGAACATGTCCCCGACCAACGAGCTCGCCGTGCGCCAGGCGATCAACTATGCGGTCGACAAGCAGGGCATCGTCGACACCGTCTACTTCGGAATGACAGTGCCTGCGTACGGCCCCCTGTCGAACACCTTCCCTGAGTACGACCCTTCGCTCGAGACCATGTACCCCTTCGATCCAGAGAAAGCCGAGCAGCTCCTAACCGACGCGGGCTGGGTCGACACTAACAACGACGGCGTGCGCGAGAAAGACGGGGTAGCCCTCAAGGTCGTGCTCGTCGAGAACAAGAGCTGGAACGACTGGGTTTACCTCATGCAAGCGTATCTGCAAGACGTCGGTTTCGACGCTAGCGTCCTAACCACCCAGGGCCCGTCCAACACGGCGGCCATTGCATCTGGCCAGTACGCAGCCCCAGCGATGGGCGACGTGTTCGCCACCGCTACCTTGATGACACGCGACTGGAGCTCCGAAGGCTACGGCACCTTCCCAAGCGGCCACTTCTGGCAAGGTCCAGAACTGGACGAGATGCTCGCGGCTGCCGAGGTAGAGACTGACGACGCTGTACGCACCGCCAAGTACCACGAGATCCAGCACTTCATCATGGATAACGCCATGATGGTTCCCATCTTCGAGCTGTACTTCTACGCTGCTCACGACAAGAACCTGACCGGCTTCGTGGTGGACGGCACCGGCTACTACAAGTACTTCGCCGGAGCGTCGTTCGCTAACTGAACGAGGTTCGCAGGTTGGGGAGTCCCGCTACTGGGTCTCCCCAACCCCTCAAACGGATTGTGCGGTCGATAAGCCAGCGATGTTGCGCTCGTGATCGGTTATCTCGGAAGACGGCTCCTCTTAACGGTGCCGGTGCTACTTGGCATCGCCATCGTCGTGTTCTTCGTCATCGCCCTGATTCCCGGCGATGCAGTATCCGCCATGATGACCCAGGTGAAACTTGCGCCCGACCAGATGGCGCTACTACGCCGCCAACTTGGGCTAGATGACCCGCTCCTCGTACGTCTCGGGAATTATCTTGCCGACCTGCTCAAAGGCGACCTCGGCGTGTCGTTCTTCGGGTACCACCCAGTGTTGCGGCTCATCCGGGAGAACTTCCCGGCCACGCTAGAGCTCACTGTCGCTGCGATGGGAGTCGCCGTCATCCTCGGCCTGCCGCTCGGCATGATAGCGGCCCTGCGCCACAACACCTGGCTTGACCTAAGCGGAATGACCGTAGCGCTTATCGGCATCTCGATCCCAGGTTTCTGGCTCGGATTGATGATGATCCAGTTCTTCTCGGTGCAGTTCGGTTGGCTGCCGATCACGGGGAACGGACTCCGCCCCTTGATCATGCCGGCCGTCGCGCTTGGGGTTGCAGAATCGGCGGTCCTCGCGCGGTTGACGCGCGCGAGTCTGCTCGAGGTACTCAGGGAAGACTTCGTCCGAACCGCCAAAGCTAAAGGGCTGGGGATGCGCCCCGTCGTACTACGGCACGCCTTCCGTGCCGCGCTCATTCCCGTATTGACGATGTTCGGAATGCAGTTCGGAACGCTGATCGGAGGCGCGGTCGTGATCGAGAACGTGTTCGCACGGCAAGGCCTCGGAACGCTGGTTACTAAGGCCGTGATCAATCGCGACGCTCCAGTAGTGCAAGGCGTCGTTCTCATCGCCGCCGTAATGTACGTGCTCGTTAACCTCACAGTAGACGCGCTCTACGCGTTCATCGACCCTAGGATCAGGTACGAATGACAGCCGACGCTCCGCGAAGTAGAACTCCGCTTGCGCAGACGCTGAGGAGGCTACGCCGCACGCCCAGTTTCGTTGCCGGAGCTTCGCTAATGACGATCCTCGTCGCGATCGTGCTGCTAGCGCCTATCCTGACCCCGTACAACCCGACGAAAGTAAGCCCGCGCGACCGGTTACAACCACCAAGCGCCCAGCACCTGTTCGGCACCGACCACTTCGGCCGTGACGTGTTCGCCCGCGTCTTATACGGCGGGAGCCTCTCCCTACCGATGGGCGTGGTGCCTATCTCGCTGGCCGCCATCGCCGGCATCTTGCTTGGCCTGGCAGCCGGGTTCTATGGCGGTTGGCTTGACCTATTCCTTATGCGCATCGTGGACGTGTGGATCGCGTTCCCGCCGATCTTGCTGGCTCTAGCGGTAGTGACGATCCTAGGGACCGGACTGACGAACATCATGATCGCTCTGGGAATCGCCTGGATTCCTTACTACACCCGGATGGTGCGGAGTTCCGTCCTTGAGGCGCGCGGGCGCGTGTATGTCGACGCCGCAGGCGCACTTGGGAGCGGCAGCGCCCGCATAATGCTGCGGCACGTGCTTCCGAACATCCTGACGCCCGTGATGGTCATGGCGTCCATGGGCATCGCCAACGCCATCCTTGCCGGAGCGGCGCTCAACTTCCTCGGCTTAGGTGCTCAAGCTCCGGCGCCGGAATGGGGTGCGATTCTCTCCGATGGGCGCCAGTTCATTCGCCAGGCGTGGTGGCTCGGGGTGTTCCCGGGGACTGCCATAGCGCTCACCGTATTAGCCGCGAACCTACTGGGAGACGGGTTGCGCGACGCGCTCGACCCCAAACTCAAGATGTGACACCGGGGGTTCCGGGAGTGCAGGCAGTTGGCGTTCAAGAAGGAGGCGGAGGGAAATGAGGTTCATCACCGCTAGCGCAAACACGTGAACGGCGCCGCCGAACTCTCGCAGCTAGGCGCTGGACTTTACCGCATCGACACCTTCGTGACTGGCACCCGCATGCCGCTAGCGCTCTACTTGGTTCAGGGCGTCGGTCCTGTGGAGGGCGTCGACCAGCCAGTGCGAGTCCAGCAGGCCGGCGCACCGGCCGGGTGGCTGGTAACTGACACGGGTTGCGTCGGCATCGTCGACGCTCTGGTGCTGCCAGCGCTCCGACGGTTACAACCCGACGCGGTCATCGACACTGGCGTGATTTGCCACGCTCACGCTGACCACTTCGGAGGGAATGCGGAGCTGCTAGCGGCTAACCCTGGTTGCTGCCTCTATGCGCATGAGGACGACGTCGCTTGGGCGCGTGACCCGGACTTGCACCTGCGTGAATCTTACGACCGACTGGAGCCGGAGTACCCCATGCCGGAAGCAGCGAAGACGTGGGTGGCTGGACTCCTGGGACCGCCAACACCGGTTACGGCATTGGTAGCTGGCAACCGCTTCCCGCTTGCCGCCGGCGGGCAGTTGAGCGTGGTGCATTTGCCAGGGCACTCTCCCGGTCACATTGGCCTATGGGACGCGCAGCGTGAGGTGTTGTTGGCGTCGGACGCGATCCTAGGAGATGGGCAGTGGGCCGCCGGGAAGCTGGACGCGATCCCGTCCTATCTCGACGTGGCCGCGTACCTTGGCACCATAAGCACCATCCGTGACCTTGGGGTCAAGCTGCTCTGCACCGCCCACTACCCGGTCATGCGCGGGTCACAGGTGGCAGCGTTTTGCGAGCTCAGCGAGGAGTTCGTGCAGCGCCTTGACGGCGCAGTTCGCACTGCCCTTGGCCGTGACAAGACAGTGAGGCAACTCACGGAAGAGGTAGTGCCAGTGGTGGCGCCTGGCGTGGAGCCGTCCGTGACAGCCGCCTTCAGCGTGCAAGCGCACCTAGAGGCGCTGTTAGCGAGCGGCTTCGCGCGCTTGAGCATGCGAGGGCGCGAGCGCGTCTGGAGCAGGGCATGACGCATATCGCCGTGCCGCATGGCGCGGAAGGAGAATCACGTGGGCAAGCGTGACGTCGTTATGAGCCAGATGACCGGCAGCAAGGCCTTCGCAGGCAGGGTCTCGATCGTGACAGGCGGCGGCTCTGGCATTGGCCTGGGCGTTGCACGGCGCTTCGCCGCGCAGGGTGCCGCTATCGCGGTCGCCGACATCGACATGGCCGCGGCCGAGGCCGTTGCTGCTGGGGTGAGAGGTGCAGGTGCCCAGGCGACCGCGTACCACGTCGACGTAGCCGACGCTGCGTCCGTCGACGGACTCATCGCAGCCGTTGTCGCCGACCATGGGCGCATCGATCACCTCGTGAACTCTGCCGGCGTGTCGGGCGGCACGTTACTCACCGACCTGACCGAGGCAGCCTACGCGCGCGTGATGGATATCGACTTGGGTGGGGTTTACCGCGCGTCGCGTGCTGCTGCGCCGCACCTTGTTGCCACCGGCCAGGGTGCGATCGTCAACATCTCGTCGGTCATGGCGTGGTTTTCGGCCAAGGGCTACGTCGCTTACAGCGGGGCTAAAGCGGGCGTGCTTGGCATGACCCGTGCATTAGCGCTCGACCTTGGGCCGTCCGTGCGTGTGAACGCGATTTGCCCGGGTTACATCGACACAGCCATCTGGCAGGCTCAACTCGATGCGATGGGGCCAGCTGCCGCGGCTGCGCGTGCAGAGGAAGTGCGGGCGCGCCACCCGGTCGGTCGGCGCGGCGTACCAGATGACATCGCCGCCGCCGCTGCGTTCCTGTGCTCGAGCGAGGCCTCATTCATCACTGGGATCGAGATTGTGGTCGACGGGGGAATGTCGGCCAACGCACTGGCTTTAGCTGGAGGGTATTGATGACCGGGGCTGAGAGGGAGGGGCGCGCGTACTCACCAACCCTTGGGTCGGCGGGAGCGGGACAGCTGGCGGGTATGCGCGCTTTGGTGACCGGCGCGAGCCGCGGCATTGGCGCTGCTATCGCTATCGCTTTGGCCGAACAGGGCGCTCGCATCTGTATTACTGGCCGCAGCGCGAGCGCACTCGCGGGGGTTGCGGCCGACATCCGCCGTGCAGGCGGCGTCGCAACTACGATCGTCGCAGACCTTTACACGCCAGCAGGCGTCGACAACGTAATCGCCGAGGTGTTGAGCCGCTCGGGTGGTGTCGACGTACTAGTCAACAACGCTGGGGTCGGGAGCCGCGGAAACTTGATGCCCGTCGCCAGCTTCGACCTGGCGTTCTGGGAAGCCACCATGTTCCTCAATCTCACGGTCCCCATGCTCCTCTCGAAGGCGTTCGTGGTTGGCATGTGCGAGCGTGGTACCGGCCGCATCATCAACATCAGCTCGATAAACGGAAAGACAGGGGTGGTACACGGCTCTGCCTACTCCGCTAGTAAACACGGCCTGATCGGCTTGACCCGCTCGCTGGCGCTCGAAGTAGCTAAGGACGGCGTAACGGTTAACGCCGTTTGCCCGGGCCCCGTTGACGTCGGTGACCCGCGCAGGTTGGCGTTCGACGCGCAGCGGATGGGACTGACGCCTGAGGAGTTGGAGGCGCGCATCACGCCGATCGGTAGGCGGCTATTGCCTCATGAGATCGCGCCGATGGTGGTTTACCTTGCGAGCCCAGGCGCGGCTGCGGTCACGGGGCAAGCAATCAACATCGACGGCGGCAGCGTAATGCATTGAGATTTCCGCTAGTTGGGCGGCTAACACTGCGGACAGGTCGTTAGTGGGGCTTGCGAACACCCCGTGCACGAGCACGCTGAATCGTATAAGATAAAGTATAAATCGATGCCGTAAGCAGCAGTACCCGTCCCAAGCGTCGTCGGCTTGGGTTAGCCAAATCCAACCCTGGCCGCGCTTAGTTCAATGAGGCGGAAGACACGCGGGTGGCCTTCGGGCACAGGCATCGATGATGGCAAGCCAGCGTCACCCTGCGAAGGCGCAGGGACATTTGGAGGGAAACATGCGCTTGAAGTTCTTGTCCTCGTTGATCCTCGGACTGGCCGTGCTTGCGTCCGTCGGCTGGGCGCAAGACGCGCCTAAGCATGGCGGTGTTCTTCAAATCTCCAGTTCATCCGATCCAGCCACGTTGAACCCCTATGTGTTCGGCAACGAGTTCGACCGGAACGCGTTCCGACCCATCTACGACGCCTTGCTTGAGTACGACCTGCAAACGTATGAGATCGTGCCGCGGCTCGTTGAGAGCTACGAGATCTCAAGTGACGGACTGCTGTGGACCTTGCACCTCCGCCAGGGTGTGGTCTTCCAAGACGGCACGCCCAT
>JBIQMD010000010.1:0-13022 GCA_044463725.1 Truepera radiovictrix | reverse complement strand
ACGCCGTTCGTCAACGCAACCGGCTACGCCAACCCAGACGTAGACGCGTGGCTCGCAGAGGCGGGCGGCCTGGCCGATCAGGACGCCCGTGCCGAGTACTACCGCCAGATCGACGAGGTACTTGCCGCAGACGTGCCCGTCATGGTCATGTTCGACGAACTCGCCTCGGAGGCGTCGTCCGCTGGCTTACGTGGCATGCGTACCCTCCTCGACCAGCGCGATGGCCTCGAGTTCCTGTGGTTCGCCCAGCCTTGAGAGAGCTCGGGCGCTAGCTCGACAGTTGTGGCGGCCGAGAGCGGAGGCAACGGCTTAGCGATCTACGCGCTGCGGCGAGCGTTGAACGCGATCCCCCTGATCCTCGGGGTGGTGGTGGTCAACTTCGTGCTCATCGCGCTGGCGCCTGGCGACCCGGTCACCTCGCTGATAGGCGAGTACCCGGCCCCGCCCGAGTACGTCGAACGTGTGCGGCACGACTTCGGCCTCGACCGCAGCTTGCCGGAGCGGCTTGGCCTCTACCTAGTGAACGTGGCGAAGGGGGACCTCGGGTTCTCCTTCGCCAACCGCCAACCCGTGCTCGACCTCCTGTTCCAGCGTCTGGGCCGCACCCTCATCCTCATGTTGAGCACTGTGGTTGTCGCCACTGGCATTGGCCTCGTGCTCGGCGTCCTCTCGGCCAGAAAGCCTGGTTCGCTCACGGACCGCGGCGCGACCGGCTTCGCGTTGCTCGGCTACGCCGTGCCGGAGTTCTGGCTCGGCCAGTTGCTCATCTTGGTGTTCGCCGTCTCGTTAGGGTGGTTGCCGGCTGGCGGGTTCAGGAGCGTGAGGGTCGACTACACGGGGTTCGCGGCCGTGCTAGACACCATGAAGCACATGATCCTGCCGATGGCCGCGCTGTCCTTCAGGTACATGGCCATAACAACGCGCCTGACGCGCGCCTCGCTCCTCGAGGTAATGAGCGCGCAGTACATCGTGGCGGCGCGTGGACGCGGGCTCTCAGAGAACGCCGTACTGTGGCGGCACGCGCTACGGGCCGCCGCCCTCCCCGTCGTCACGGTCATCGGTTACAACTTCGCTTTCATCGTCGCCGGCTCGGCCCTGGTCGAAACGGTGTTCGGCTGGCCAGGCATCGGGCGGCTCATGTACGACTCGATCTACACGCGCGACTACCCGGTACTGCTCGGCATCCTGCTCTTCGTCTCGGTGACGGTCATCATCGTAAACCTCATCACGGACGCGCTTTACGCCGTCCTCGACCCGCGTGTTAGGTACTGATGGACGACGCAGCAAGAGCAGCCGAGGCCAGCGAGGCCATCGAGGTTCGGCCAGTCGGGCGCTCGAACGCCTTCGCCGCCTGGCGCCGCTTTCGGCGCAGCAGTTCCGGCGTGTTCGGGCTGGTGGTAGTGGCGCTGCTGGTGCTCACCGCCATCCTCGCCCCACTCCTAGCGCCTTTCGATCCGCACAGCACGTCGCGGGCTGCGTTCGCCCCGCCCTTCGCCCCAGGCCACTTCCTTGGCACGGACAACCTTGGCCGCGACATCCTCAGCCAAGTCATCTGGGGCTCACGCGTGTCGTTGCTCGTCGGCCTAGCAGCCGCTGCCACCGCGACCCTCATCGGTGTGGCCGTCGGCGCGCTCGCCGGCTACCTCGGCGGGTGGTTCGACGAGCTCCTCATGCGCGTAACGGAGTTCTTCCAGGTCATCCCGCGCTTCGTGCTTGCGCTCATCGTGGTGGCCTTCTTCGGCTCGGGCCTGCTCAACCTCATCCTGGTCATTGGCCTCCTAAGCTGGCCGCAAACGGCGCGGCTGGTGCGCAGCCAGTACCTCAGCCACAAGACCCTGCCGTACGTAGACGCCGGCCGTGCGTTGGGCATGCGCAATGCGCGGCTCATGTTCATGCAGATCCTCCCGAACGTCATGGGCCCCGTCCTCGTCGTGGCCTCACTCGACGTTGCCCAGGCCATCCTTCTGGAGGCGAGCCTAGGGTTCTTCGGTCTAGGCGACCCGAACCTCACTAGTTGGGGCGGCATGCTAAACAGCGCTCAGACGTTCATCCGCCGCGCATGGTGGATGAGCGTGTTCCCAGGCATCGGCATAACGTTGGCCGTGCTTGGCTTCAACCTCTTCGGAGACGGCCTAACCGAGGCCTACGACCCGCGCATGGCGCCGCGCTGAACGAGGGCGCAAAGCGGGCGGTAAGGAGCAATCGAGATGTCGGACATTCAGAGACACCTACGCGCCAAGACGGGCGACGTCGCCCCGTACGTGCTCATCCCTGGCGACCCTGGTCGCGCCGAGCGCATAGCAGAGACGTTCATCGACGCGAAGCTGGTCGCACGTAACCGCGAGTACGTGATCTACACGGGCCGCACGCAGGCCGGCGCACCCATCAGCGTCTGCTCGACTGGCATCGGAGGGCCATCGGCCTCCATTGCGCTAGAAGAGCTCGTGCGCATCGGCGCAACTCACTTCATCCGGGTTGGCTCGGCAGGCGGCAGGCAGCCTGCCACGCCCATCGGCTCCGTCGTGGTCGTCACCTCGGCGTTCCGTGGCGACGGCACCTCGCTCGATTACATCCCGCTCGGCTACCCTGCCGCCGCGGACATCGACGTCACGCTCGCCCTGCGCCACGCTGCCGCCGACTACCTGGGTGAGCGGGCCATCGAAGGCGTCGTCTTCACGCGCGACGCCTTCTACCGCCGCGACGACGGCCTCAACGCGCTCCTGACCGAAGCTGGCATCGTGGCCGCCGAGCAGGAGTGCTCGACGGTCTTCGTTGTCGGCGCGTTGCTCGGCGCGAAGGTCGGCGCAGTCTTAGGGACGGACTCGAACATCTACCTTGACCCACAGCCAACGCGCGAGGAGAAGGAGGCGCTGTACAAGCGCGTCGAGATGGACACCATCCGCATCGCTACTGCTGCCGTCGACCGCCTTCACGCTGAACGATGACGCCGCCGTTCGCGCCTAGCCTCAGCGAGCGCGACCTGCTGGTAACGAACGCCATGCTCGTCGACGTCGTAACGCAGTCAAGCTACCGCGGCTGGTTCACCGTTCAAGACGGTCGCTTCGTCGAGGTGGAGGCAGGCGACCCCACGCCAGCCGACCTGGCCGGCCTGACCATCGCCCAGCAGCGCGACCTCGGTGGGGCGTGGGTGCAGCCGGGCATGCTCGACGTCCACATGCATATCGAGAGCAGCCTCGTCACCCCGCGCCGCTTCGCGGAAGCGGCGCTGCCTCACGGCACGACGACCATTTTGCAGGACCCCCATGAGGTAGCCAACGTTGCCGGGGCCGCCGGTATTCGCTGGATGCTCGAGGCGAGTAGGGGACTGCCGCAGCGCATGTTCACCGCCATCTCGAGCTGCGTGCCTGCCACGTCGGCAGACATCGAGACACCGAACGCCTCCATCACGCCGGCCGAAGTTGGCGAGTTGGCGCACGAGCCGGAGGTCATCGCGCTCGGTGAGGTGATGGACTACCAGGGCCTCGTGGCTGGCGACGCCCACCTGCGCGCCATGGTCGCGGCGGCGAGCGCCGCCGGGCTCAGCATCGAGGGTCACGTGCCGAGCCTCAGTGGCGCAGCGCTCTCGCGTTACGTTGCCAACGGCGTGCGCTCCGATCACACGCTCGCCAGCCCAGCCAAGCTCCTGGAAGAGTTGCGCAAGGGTTTGTGGGTGATGATCCAGGAGAAGTCCCTCACGCTCGAGGTCGTTCAGACGCTGACGGCGTTGCCTGACCGCAGCCGGATTCTCCTGATAACGGACGACGTCATGCCCGACCGGCTGCAAACTGGCCACGTCAGCCGCCTGGTCAACCTGGCAGTCGACCTCGGCTGGCCCGTCTTAGACGCCATTGCGTCCGCCACCCTGCGGCCAGCCAGCTACCTCGGGATGTACGACCTTGGACTGCTAGCTCCGGGTGCGCTCGCCGACTTCGTGGTCACGGACGATCTAGCTGCTTTCCCCCCACGCGAAGTTCACGTGGCAGGCAAGCTGGTGGCCGAGGGAGGCGAGGCTGTCGTGCCTTCAGTTTCGGCGTCTTCTCTGGCGAGTACAGCAGTTGCGCGGCCCACGATCGTGCCAGCCAACGTTAGCGCGGAGGCGCTGCGGTTCGCGGCCCCGGCGGGCGCGCACTCGGTGTTGGCGCGAGTCATCGACGTGAACCTCATGAATAGCTTCACGACGCTAAGCGAGCGGCAGGTCGAACTCGCAGACGGCGTGCCTGTCGATCCCGACATCGCGCTCGCGTGCGTGGTTCCACGGGCAGCGTTGCAGCCCGGGGCCGGCAGCTACGAGCCCGTAGTCTGCCTCGTGGCTGGCACCGGCCTGCACCGTGGCGCTTACGCCTCGAGCTTCGCTCACGACAGCCACAACGTCTTCCTCTTCTGGCGCGACCCGGTAGCGCTCGGTAAGTCACTCGCTGCACTGGCTGAGGCCGGGGGTGGCATGGCGTTCACCGACGGCGTGGAGACGACCCTACTGCCGCTGCCGCTAGCTGGCCTGCTATCGGATGAACCCGTAAGCGTGGTCGGAGCGCAGTTCCGCGCGCTCGAAGCGGCGGTGCGCGGTGCCGGAATGCACGTCAAGGCGCCCATCCTGCTCCTCACCTTGTTGCCGCTAAGCGTCAGCCCTGACTTCAAGGTGACGGACAAGGGCATCGTCGACGTGCAAGCGCGCCGCATCCTGGCGCCAGCGGTGGCCTCATGAGTAACGCCGAGGCCGCCACCACCGCCATGCAGTTGCGGCTGATCGACCTCTGCCGCGTGCCAAGTCCAAGTCGGCACGAGCGGCTCATCGCGGACCACCTACGCGCGGAGTTCGAGGCCATCGGGTTGACGGTCACGGAAGACGACGCTGGGACCAGCACTGGCGGCGACGCAGGCAACCTCGTGGCGCTGCTGCCAGGCGGCCTTCCTGAGCGCATCGTGCTGGCGGCGCACATGGACACCGTGCCGCTAGCGCCGGGAGTGCCATTGGCGCCAGAGGTCGAGGGGAGCGTCGTGCGGGCAGGGGGGCACCAGGTCCTCGGGGCCGACGACAAGGCGGGCGTTAGCGTCGTGCTCTGCCTCCTCGAACGCGCGGCAGCTGCGCCTTTCGCCCAGCGTCCAACGCTCATCGCCGTCATCACCGTCTGTGAGGAGCTGGGCCTGCTCGGAGCGAAGCACCTTGACGTCGCTGCTCTGCGCGCGGACTACGCGTACTCGTTCGACGGCGAAGTGCCAGTCGGCGAACTAATAACCTCCGCCGTGTTCAAGGAGGACGTGACCATCACGGTCACCGGGCGGGCGGCACACGCCGCACTCGAACCTGAACGAGGTATTCACGCCATCAAGGCCGCCGCGGCCGTGGTGGAGGCAATTCCACTCGGGCGCGTGGCCGACGATCAGGTACTCAACATCGGCGCGATCACCGGCGGCGGCGCCACCAACGTCATTCCGGCCAGCGTGACCATGCGGGGCGAGTTGCGGGCGTTCAGCGCCGATCGGCTAGAAGAGCTGGCAGGGAACGTTAGCGCCCTTGCTACGGCCGCGGCTGCGCGGCACGGCGCGACCGTCGCGATCGAGAGGCGCCACTTGTACGACGGCTACGCCATGGCAAGCGACGCGCCGCCCATCCTGCGGCTAGCGGCCGTGGCTGAGCGCCACGGCGTGCTGCTCAAGACCGTCTCCTCGATAGGCGGGTCGGACACGAGCATCCTCAACCAGAAGGGCCTGCCGACGGTGAACGTTGGCATCGGCATGCACGACATCCATTCGGTCAACGAGTGGATCGACGCAAGTGACTTGGTGCGCGTCGTCGAGTGGGTAGCGGCGGCGCTGGGGCTCGCAGAGGGTTGACCGCCATCCGTTTGGGTGCGCTCGTCATGTCGGCGCCGCGCTTCTACGCTGCCCTGGCGCTATTCGTTCTCGTGGCCGTGGCAGAACTCGCCGCCCGACGTGCGCGCAGGCGTGCGCTCGGCAACGGCGCGGCGCCCACCACCGCCAACTGGGCGTGGAACGCTGCAGGTGTGGTGGTTGTGGGCGCACGCGTCGGCTTCGTCATAGAGAACCTCGGGTACTTCGCCACGCGACCGCTCGAGGCGTTGGCGTTCTGGCAGGGCGGCTTCGGGCCGTGGTGGGGCGTTGCGTTTGGGGCGGCACTGGTCGCGTGGACGTTCAGGCGGAACCTTGGCGCCATCCGGACTACGTTGGCTCCGGTGGCGCTCGCGCTGGCCGTCTGGCTGGTAGTGCCGCCGCTCCTGACCCCGGCCGAGGCCTCAGCAGTAAGGCCGCCGCGGCTAGAACTGGAGCGCCTCACCGGCGGAGTGGTCGACCTGGAAGCGCTTGCGGAAGGTCCCCTGATCCTCAACACCTGGGCGACTTGGTGCCTGCCATGCAGGCGCGAGATACCGCAACTAGCGCGGGCTGCCGCCGAGAACCCAGGCGCAACGTTCCTGCTCGTCAACCAGGGTGAGGACCCGGAGGCGATCCGGAAGTTCCTAGCTGATTACCCAGCTGTGAACCTGGACGACGTGTTGCTCGACGGCGGCATGGAGGTGGCGGAGCACCTCGGCGGGGTTGGGCTACCGACGACGTACTTCTTCGCCGCCGGCGGTGAGCACGTCGCCACGCACGTTGGCGAGATCTCCGGTGCGGCACTCGAGCAGATGGTAAGGCGGTTGGTTCTAGACTAACGCCCGACCATGCGGGGGTCGAGGATGTCGCGGATACGGTCGCCGATGAGGTTGAGGGCAAGCACGACGACGAAGATCATTGCGCCCGGCACCAACGACACCCACGGCGCGACGCGCAGGAACTGACGTCCGTTGGAGAGCATGACGCCCCATTCGGCTAGGGGCGGTTGGGCGCCTAACCCTAGGAAGCTCATGCCTGCGGCCGCCATGATCATGAACCCAACGTCGAGGGTCGCGGCAACCAAGATGGGTGAGAGGGAGTTGGTCAGCACGTGGCGTAGCAAGATCCACGGCAGTGAGGCTCCCGCTGCATGGGCTGCCTCTACGAACTCGCGCTGCCGCAATGCCAGGGCGTTGCCGCGCGCTATCCGCACGTAGTACGGGATGCCGGCGATCGAGATGGCGAGCATGGTGTTCGTGAGCCCCGGGCCGAGGATAGCCACGATCATGAGAGCAAGAAGGATGTACGGAAACGCCAGCAGCAGGTCGATGAAGCGCTGCGTCCAAAAGTCGAAGCGTCCAGCAAGGTAACCAGATGTCAGACCAAGGGCCACTCCTGCCAGCGCTGCGATCGCAACGGCCGCGAATCCCACGCCCAGGGAAACGCGGGCGCCCCACACTACGCGGGAGAGCAGATCGCGCCCGAACTCGTCAGTTCCTAGCAGGTGGCCAGGAGTGAGCGGTGGCTTGAGGCGGTCGACCAACGACCCGCGGACTGGGTCAGGCAACCCCAGCCACGGTGCTAGGATCGCGGCGCCCAAGACGATGACGAGCAGCGCGAACGCTACGAACGCGACCGGTTCGCCGAGGAAGCGGCGCCAGAAACCGGCCTTGCCGCGCGGCGCCGCGCGGCTACGGAAGCGGTTGCGAGTCGTTGCACTTGGTTTGGTAGCGCTCACCGGTAGGTGATCCTTGGGTCGACGAGGGAGTAAGCGACGTCGGTGAGTAGGTTGGTGAAGACATACGTCGTAGCAACGAGCAGGGTGACGCCCTGCACGAGCGGGAAGTCACGCGCCAGGATGGCGTTGACCGCCAACGTGCCAATTCCGGGCCAAGCGAACACTTGTTCCACGAGGACGGCGCCCCCTAACACGTAACCCGTTTGCAGTCCAATGATCGTCAAGATTGGAATGAGGGCGTTCTTGAATGCGTGCCTCGCCACGACGATGCTTCTCTTGAGCCCTTTGGCGTGGGCCGTACGCACGTAGTCCTGGCTGAGGACTTCGAGCATCGTGGCGCGGGTCATTCGCGATAGCAGCGCTCCAATGCCCGCCGCCAGCGTGATGGCGGGTAACACCAGGTGCGCCAGCAGGTCGAGAATGCCGCTACCGCCAGGCCGATACATGCCTGTCACGGGGAACCAATCGAGGCGAAGCCCAAGCAGGACTTGCAGCACGATGCCGAGGAAGAATGGCGGTAGGGAGTATCCGACCAAGCTGACGCCAATGGCGCCGCGGTCGAGCAGCGAACCCGCCCGTACGGCGGAGAACACGCCAAGGGCGAGACCTGAACCGACCGCGATGAGCATGGCCGCTAGAGAGAGAATCAGGGTGGCCTGGAGGCGCTCCCACACGAGCGGAAGCACTCCCGCCTTGAGTTGGATGCTCCGCCCCCAATCTCCAGATAGCACGCCACCCAACCAGCGCGCGTACTGGACGTGGATCGGCCGATCAAGACCCAGTTCCGTCCGCAGTGCGGCGAGTGAGGTGGCGGTCGCCTTGGGGCCCAAGATCACTTGGGCCGGGTCGCCCGGAGTGAGGTGCAGTGACAAGAACACCAGCACGCTCACCCCGAGCAACGTCGGGAGCGTCCCTAGCAATCTGCGTAGCAAGAAGGACGCCATAGGGCGCTAGCGGCCGGTCACCTCGACGGTCTCGAAGCGGAAGACGCCGGTCGGATGCGGTACGAAGCCGTGGATGTTGCTGCGCATGACGACCGTCTGCGTCTCGTGGTCGACGGGCATGACGGGCATGTCGACCATGATCAGTTGCTGCGCCTCAGCGTATAGCGCCAACCGTTCGTTCTCGTCGAGGCTGGTGCGGGCCCGCCTCAGCAGGTCGTCGACTAGTTCGTTGGAGTAGTAGCCGAGGTTGAAACCAGCGTTCGGGAACTGGTCGCCTGAGAGCAGGATGTAAAGGAAGTTGTCGGGGTCACCGTTGTCGCCGATCCAGGACATTTCGAACATGGCCGGAACCGAGTCGGCGTTCTCGGCTGGCACGATCACGCGGTCGAGGTAGGTGCCCCACTCGAATTGCTGGATGGTCACGCGAACGCCCACGCGGCTCAGGTAGTCCTGGATGACGGTGCCCATCGCCACTGACTGCTGCATGCCTGAGCCAGACTCCGGTACCCAGAACTCGACGTCGAAGCCGTTGGGGTAGCCGGCCTCCGCTAGTAGGGCCTTGGCGCGCTCCGGATCGAAGGAGTAATCGGCCACGTCTTCCGTGTAGCCCCACACTACGGGCGGCAGGAAGTTCTTGGCGAGCACGCCGGTGCCGCCCAGGATGGCGTCGACGATGGCTTGGCGATCAACGGCGAATGCCATCGCCTGGCGCACGCGCGCGTCATCGAAGGGTTTCTTCGTAACGTTGAACACGACGTACCAGGTGTGCATGCCAGCTTGCTCGGCGAAGGTGAAGTTCTTGTCTGCGCGGAGGCGGGGGAGGTCGTCGGGCGGCAGGTTGACCGCCAAGTCAACTTCGCCGGCTTCTAGCGCGGCGAGGCGCGCCTGGTCCTCGACGATTGGGCGGAAGATGAGCTTCTCCACCTGCGGGCTGCCGCGCCAGTAGTCGGGGTTGCGCTCGAGAACTACCTCGACACCGCGGCGCCACGACACGAAGCGGTACGGCCCGGTGCCGACCGGGTGCTCTGAGAAGTCACGCCCGTACTGCATGACGGCAGTAGGGCTGACGATGGCGGCCGCATGCATTGCTAGGTTGGCTAGGAACGGCGCGAACGTCTCGTCCAGGGTGAGACGCACGGTCATCTCGTCAAGGACCTCTATCTGGCTGATGTTGCCGAGCGTGAATTCCGCGTACGGGAACTCGCCGGTATCGTGAAATGGGTGAGTCGGGTCTATCTGACGCGCGAAGGAGAACTCGACTGCCTCTGCGTTGACGGGGGTGCCGTCGTGGAACGTCACGCCGGGGCGCAGGTAGAACGTGTAAGTGAGTCCGTCCTCCGAGACGTCCCAGCGCTCGGCGAGGCCAGCTTCGACGTCCGTTGAGCCATCCCCGAACCGTACCAGGCCGTCATACATGCCCATTGCGGTGCGTGAGGAGTTGTAGTCCGAGAGTTGGGCAACGTCCAGCGTAGTGGGTTCGGCCTGAAGACCGATCACGATCTGAGAGCCTGGCTGGGCGAACGCCAGACCGAGGGCCATGACGCTGGCCATTAGCCATAGGTACCGTAAGCGTTTCATTCTGTTCCTCCGAAGTTCTTCTGGATGTGGTCCCAGGCTACCGGGTCCATTCTCGGGCCGGCAAGCCAACGCTCTTCGAGGTTCTCTACCCCGAAGAGCGCTTCCAGAGCGCGTTCAGTTGTTTCGTCCCATAGCCCGGTTTCCGCATTGCTGCTGTAGCCGTTACGCAAGAGGACGGCTTGCAGTGCAGCGATGTCGCTGGAGTCGAGGTCGCGGGGAGGGCTTGATGGCTTGTCGAGGTAAACGCGGTGGAGTGCCAACAGGCGCCCCAGTTCGGTGATCGGGTCTGCGTGGTCGTCGACCCGCAGGTCTATCCACTTGTCGGTCAGTCCCGCGTAACCCTTGCCAGCGCCAACGACCAGTAGCGCTGCCGATTGCCGGCCGCGGCGGTCACCTCCAGCTGCATCGGCAGTGGCCAGGGCAGCTACGAGACGCTCGGGGAATGGGCGGCTGAGGTCGTCAACGCCTGCCACGAGGGCGTCCACCACGCTCCGTGAGGCAAGGATGTTCCCCTGCGCGGCAAAGTTGGGTCCTGCCACCCCGCCAGCCCATGTATGGCAGTTCGGGCCGGTGTAACTTGCGCTCTCGCCAGAGGCACTGACGATGCCGAACTGCCTCACGGCGAAGTTGCCGTCCGTGTGGCGGAAGGCTTCCACTACCTCGTCCGGGCGCTTTCCCGCGGCAAGGAGTTCCAGGCCGCGCTCGGCGTAAGTCGTATTGACGTGGGCCTGGGTGGCGACAGCACCAACGCCCGCACGTGCGCTCGGCACGTACGCGCCGACTGCGAGGAACTTGCTGGCGACGGCTACTCCGAGATCGCCGGTGGCCGGATCACGAGCCGCTAGTGAGAAAGTGGCGACGTTCAGTTGGGGGTCAAGAATCATAGGTGGTCTCCGATGCGCGCCTGCCTGCGCCTAGTTGGACTAGGCCGGGTAATGCGCGGAACTTCCATCACTCCAGCTGGCTATCAGTCGACTATGGCCTGTCGGTCATGCAAGCGGCGCCACGTTATGCATTGTAGCTGCGCACGAGAGATACTATCTGAGCGAATATCTAGTTGTATTACGACTGGTATTAGTGCCCACTGGCAAAGGCAGGTCTCCATACGGCGGATTTCGGTGAGGATACCCCAAGCCTCGGCGCCGGGCAAGCCCGTTAGCCGCGGGATATATCCAGATGGGCGGTAGTCCGCCTGAACGCCAGGGACTTCCACACGGCCCCACGGCCGCCAGCCACGACTGCGAGGCCGGCCGTTGCGGCCGCGGCGCTGGTGCTGCCTCAAGTACCAAGCGGCCACCCGGGGGTCGAAGACTTCCTCGCAGGCCGTGGCGCGGCAACGACTGTTCAGTTCGGCATGATGAACGCGGTGCCGGTCAGTTCACTCGTACTTGGGCCCCATGCACCAACCACGCGCGCTCGCGCAGGCTGGCGCCGAGGCTGCGCAGCCAGGTGCTCGGGTCTTCTGTCGTGGGGAGGAGGTACTTGCTCGGTGCCTCTACCCGCCAAACCTCTGCGTCGTCCTGTAATTTGGCCAACTCCTTGGCGCGTGCCACGGCCCGCGGTATGCCGCCGAGCTCGTCGACCAAACCTAGCCCTAGCGCGTCTGCTCCCGACCAGATGCGGCCGCGGCCGATCTCGTTCACGCGCTCGGGGGTCAGTTTGCGGCCAACCGCTACTCGTGCAACGAAGCGCTCGTACACCTCCGCGATGTAGCGCTCGAGCAGGGCGCGTTCGGTTGCGTTGAACGGCTTGGCGCTGTCCATCATCGTGGCGTAAGTGCCGCGTTCGATGCTCTCTACGTTCACCCCGTAGCGAGCGTAGAGCTCCTCGAGCACTGGCTTGAGGGTCACCACCCCGATCGAACCCGTGAGGGTAGACGCTTCTGCCAGCACGCGCGTTGCGTGGGTCAGCACGTAGTAGCCTCCGCTGCCTGCCACGCTGCCCATGACCGCCACGACGGGCATGCGCCTGGCGAGGAGCTCCACCTCGCGCCCTATGAGGTCGGAAGCCAAGGCGGAGCCGCCGCCTGACTCGACGTGGAACACGACTGCCTTGGTGCGCTTGTCGCTTCCCGCTTCGCGCAGCGCCCGCACGAGCGTCTCGGCCCCGGCCGTCTTGCCTCCGAGGAGCGGCACGGGAATGGGAGAGTTGCGGCTTGGGCCAGGAACGATGGCGCCTTCGAGCGTGACCAGCGCGACGCGGCCAGGTTCCGTCGAGCGCCGCCTACCCGGGAGGAAACGCTTGGCCGCCGCGAGCGGCTTGTCGTGCTTATCGAGCAGTTCGTCTTCGTACTTGACGTCGTCGAGCATCCCAAGTTCGGCCGCTTGCCGTGCGGAGGTCACTCCGGCATCGATCCACTCCCGCGCCTGGCTAGGTTGCCGGTTGCGGCCCTCGGCGATTCCGTTGACCGTCGTGGCGACGATGCTGTCTATGAACGCCCCGTACTGCTCGCGCTGGGCCTCGCTCATGTGGGCCAAGGCGAGCTGGTCGCCAGCGTTCTTGTACTCCTTGATGGCGAGCTTGTCGAAGGTCACGCCCGCCCGCCCGAGGGCATCACCCAAGAAGGTGGTGGTCAGCGCCCAGCCGTGAACCTGAAACTCGGCGCTCTCAGGCGCGATTATCCTGTCTGCGCCACTAGCCAGGTAGTAGCCAGCCTTGTCGAAAGTCGTCGCATATACCTCAACGCGCTTGCCGGCACTGCGCAGCCTGGTGAACTGACGGCGCAAGGCGATGGCGGTGGTGAGGTCGACGTTCAGGTCAGCGAACCTGAAAACGACGGTCCGCAGCCACTCGGCGCGCGATAGCGCGTCGATCAGCCGCTCGAACTCCTCCAAAGATGAAGTGGTAGCGCCCATCTTCACGAGGCGAGCGGGGAACCGGCGGCGCTCCTTGAAGGCTGGGTAGGAACCGCTGAGCGAGACGACCAGCCGCTC